>NZ_JCACKM010000045.1:0-48206 GCF_059505385.1 Desmonostoc vinosum | reverse complement strand
AAGCTATGCCGCAGGCTTTACGCTACGAAGTGCGTAATTAAGTTTTGTAATGGGGGTTAAATCCCCATTACAAAACTTGTCGGTTATGGAACCAGGGGACTTATACCCACGGAACTCGTTAATAAACGCTCAAATTAATATTAGTAGGGTGCGTTAACGAAGTAACGCACCCTGTTGGTTTCATTGGCGGTGTGTTTCGCTTCGCTATAGCGCACCCTACTAAGCTAATTATCGAAGTAGCTAGCCAAATTTTAATGGCTAGCCACTACTTCTCCTTCAAGACGAGTTAGTCTTTCTGCTAGCAGTTTCTCCAGGTCTTCTAATGCTTTGGTAAAACCTTTGATTCCTTCTGCTAGTTTGTCGGATGCCATACGATCAGCGGTGTGCATCTGATCAAAGGTAGCTTTGTCGATGGATATCTTTTCAATTTCCAGATTTGCTACCTTGGCGGGGTCGAGTTTGCGGGGTAGTTCGCCAATTGTGGCTTGCAATTCTCCTAACAGCGATGGAGAAATGGTTAGCAAGTCACAGCCGGCAAGTTCGGTAATCTCGCCAATGTTGCGGAAGCTAGCTCCCATAACTTCGGTTTTATGACCAAATTTCTTGTAATAGTTGTAGATTGTGGTGACTGATAATACACCTGGGTCTTCAGCGGAGGGGTAGCTATCCCGTCCAGTGTCTTTTTTGTACCAGTCAAGAATCCGTCCTACAAAGGGAGAAATGAGGGTGACACCAGCTTCGGCACAAGCGATCGCCTGATGCAGACCGAACAATAATGTTAAGTTACAATGAATACCTTCTTTCTCCAGAATTTCCGCAGCGCGAATTCCTTCCCAAGTGGTAGCAATTTTGATCAACACGCGATCGCGGTCAACTCCAGCAGCTTTGTATTGAGCAATCAACTCCCGTGCTTTAGTAACGGTAGCTTCTGTGTTGTAGGATAAACGAGCATCAACTTCTGTAGACACGCGACCGGGAATGATTTGCAAAATCTTTAATCCAAAAGCCACTGCTAAGCGGTCAAAAGCCAAAGAAACCACCTGTGCTTGGGTGGCTGTAGCTCCGGCATCCTTTTTGGCTTGGAGTAAAGTCTGGTCAACAATCTCTTGATATTCCGGCATCTGTGCCGCAGCAGTAATTAGTGAGGGATTGGTAGTGGCATCTTGAGGTTTGAACTTTTCAATTGCTTGGATATCTCCTGTGTCTGCAACCACAACGGTTACTGCTCGCAATTGTTCCAGTAAGTTTTTAGACATAAAATACTCCGTAGTGTTTGTTTAGGATTTACTTAATTCCCTTTTCTTTAAACTCATTCTTTTCCCCTACAATTCTGATTCTGGCAGTTTTTTTTAACCATTGCCTAGTGGGGGTGAGGAGGACGCGGGGATGGGGAGACGCGGTGAGACAGCGCTGCAGGAGGGTTTCCCTCCGCAGGCGACTGCGTTAGCGCAGCGTTAGCGAGCTTGCGAGCGTCACCCGAAGGGGGACGCGGGGAAAGATTTCAAAACGGCAAAATAGACTTTTTGGATTGAATGTGGAAAAACTACATTTATGAGGGATGTGGTTTGATTTCTCCTGTCGGAGATGCTAAGCGTAGGGGTACGCGGTAGTTGATTGTAGCCGAAACTCAGCAACCGGGAGATGAAAAGTTTTTGAGCCTGACAGTTGAGCCTTTGAACCTGAAAGTTGCACCTTTGAAAAATAAAACTACAAGCCCAATTCCCCATTCCCCACTCCCCATTCTCATACCACTAAGCTAGAATTGGCTGTCCAACGGAATGCACTTTAATTAAGCTAGTTGTTCCTGATTTACCAATTGGGACGCCAGAGGTAATTACTACCTTATCGCCTTTACTTGCCAAACCCATCTCTACAACTGTGTCTACTACGTTCATAAACATGCTTTCCGCGTTGTGAACTGGGGGAATGAGTAAAGGTTCTACACCCCAAGAAAGCGCTAACTGGCGGTAAGCGGTTTCATCGGGTGTGAGGGCGATAATGGGCGTAGTTGGACGGTACTTAGATACTAATTGTGCCGTACTGCCAGAGGTGGTATTACAAAGAATTGCCCTAGCACCTGTTTCATAGGCGATGCGACATACCGCCTGGGCTACAGATTCAGTGACGCTGAGGCTACCTGCTTCATGACACCAAGAATGATTGCTACCTTCATGCAAAGACTGTTCTGTTCGCACGGCAATGTTGTGCATCATCTGAACCGCGGCAATGGGATATTGCCCCACGGCAGTTTCACCAGAGAGCATGACTGCATCCGTACCATCCAAAATGGAATTGGCAACATCGGTGGCTTCGGCGCGGGTGGGGTCGGGGGCGCTAATCATCGACTCCAGCATTTGTGTTGCTGTAATCACTGGTTTGCCTGCTTGATTACAACGACGAATAATCTCTTTTTGAATCAAAGGGACTTCGTGAATTGGCATTTCCACCCCTAAATCGCCACGGGCAATCATAATGCCGTTGGCAACTTTGAGGATAGAGTCAAACTGTTCTACAGCCTCAGCTCTTTCGATTTTGGCAATTAAGCGAATTGACGCGCCTGCTGCTTCAATCATCCGTTGAGCGGGTTCTAAATCTTGTGGCGATCGCACAAAGGAAACCGCTACCCAATCTACGCCTAACTGAATCCCAAAGCGCAAATCCATCAAGTCTTTTTCGGTGATGGAACTGACGGGCAAAGGTGTTTCAGGCAAGTTGACTCCTTTGTGAGTGGAAATCAACCCACCGATTTTGACCATTGCCCGGATGCGATCGGCGTCGCGGTGAGTAACGATCAACTTGACGCGACCATCATTAATCAAAATCGGTTCACCCGGTCTGACCATTGCGAATAAGGTCGGCAACGGTAAGGGTAGTTCATCAACACTACTACCCTTTTCTTGCAAGACAAAAGTAACTTCACTCCCAGCCTCGACCATTAGCCCCTCTGGCGGCAAAGTACCCAAGCGAATTTTGGGGCCACACAGATCTTGCATAATTGCGATCGGCCTATGTTGTTCAGCGCTAATCTGCCTGAGATATTGAGCAGTTTGGGCGTGGAATTCATAAGCACCGTGAGAAAAGTTCAACCGTGCCACATTCATTCCAGCTTCTACTAGTCCTTGCAACTTTTCAGGGGCAGACGTAGCCGGGCCGACAGTACAAATGATTTTGGTTCGACGCATAGGGGATTAGGGGTTAAGGAACAGCTTGGGTTTTAGCCTTATAACCTGCGATGTGAACACCTAATTAATTCGTAATTCGTAATTCGTAATTTAAGAAAGTCAGATTTTAGCCGGATTTCCAGGTTTTAATCTGATATGTAGGTGTCCAAATTCACATGGGTTTCATATCACTTGCGATGTGAACACCTAATTAATTCGTAATTCGTAATTCGTAATTTAAGAAAGTCAGATTTTAGCCGGATTTCCAGGTTTTAATCTGATATGTAGGTGTCCAAATTCACATGGGTTTCATATCACTTCGGTGCTATGGCAATCGTCTTTTAGTTGTGAAAATTCTCGTTATGGCCGTCCTTGATTATTTGTCATTAACAAAAGACAAATGACAGCCAAATGAAAAATATTTCACAAATCATTTCAGACTGCTACATGTAAAAGTCCTTTTGATTAAGTCCCATTAGGTATGTACCATTTAACCCAAATCCCAAAAGTCAACGGTCAACAGTTCGCAACCAATGACCGATGACCACTTGCTCTGAGCGAAGTCTTACTCTGCGGGATTAGCTTACGCGTAGCGTCTTTGCCAGGAGAAGGGATGACCAATTTCAGATCAAACCGTAACTCCTGCCGCAGCAAGTTGTTCTTTGTGTGCCATCGATAACATGAGGTCAACTACACGATTGGAGTAGCCCCACTCGTTGTCATACCAAGCAACTACTTTAAAGAAGTTGGAATTCAATTCAATACCTGCACCTGCATCAAAAATACTGGAGTGGGTATCACCTTGAAAATCAGTGGAAACTACTTCTTCATCTGTGTAGCCTAAAATACCTACTAGCGCCCCTTCAGCAGCTTGCTTCATGGCTGCACAAATTTCCTTGTAGCTGGTAGCTTTAGCAGTCTTGAAGGTTAAATCAACTACAGAAACATCTGGGGTGGGAACACGAAAAGCCATACCAGTTAATTTGCCTTTCAACTCTGGTAAAACCAATGCCACTGCTTTCGCTGCGCCTGTAGAGGAAGGAATGATATTTTGGGCTGCACCCCGACCACCCCGCCAGTCTTTTTTACTGGGGCCATCTACAGTAGGTTGAGTGGCAGTCATGGCGTGGACTGTGGTCATCAAGCCTTCAGTTAAACCAAAGTTGTCATTGATGACTTTAGCGATCGGAGCTAGACAGTTTGTGGTACAGCTAGCATTAGAAACAATCAGATCTTTACTAGGGTTAAATAAGTCATGATTGACACCCATAAGTAAAGTCGGAACCTTGTCGGGGTCTTTAGTGGGAGCAGAAATCACTACCCGCTTTGCACCTGCCTGGAGATGGTTTGCTGCTCCTTCATGAGTGGTGAAAAGTCCTGTAGACTCAACAACATAATCGGCACCTAATTTTCCCCAAGGTAATTCTGCGGGATTTCTCACAGAGACGCAAGGAATGAAGTGCCCATCAATGACAATGCCATCGTCCTTTGCTTCAATCTTGCTTTTCAATTTACCGTGGGTTGAGTCGTATTTCAATAAGTAAGCAAGGTTATCTGGTGGTACTAGATCATTAATTCCCACAAATTCGATATCTGGGTTGCTGATACCAGCACGAAGCACTAGCCGTCCGATACGACCAAATCCATTAATACCAACTTTTAACTTAGTCAAGCTCAAGCCTCCTGTTGTGGTAGGTGGAACAAAAGGAGAAAGTCACAAGAATTGTCTTTTAGTCTTTCCTTTATGATCCTGACAGTCTTAGTTGGCTAACGCATATTTACTTGGCATCTTTTAAGGTTTTGATCGACGTGGGGACGCGGGGAAAGATTTCAAAACATGGAGCGCTACAAACTAGCCCCGGCGATTAGAAATCGTGCGCCAGTTGCTACCCTGTGGGAAGCCGCCCTCCGGGCGTCTACAAGTCGGCAAAGCCGACAACACTTGCTTCAACGCAACGGCACTTCCTTCAAGTCGGCAAAGCCGCCCAACGGAGTGCCTTGGGAACCCGCGCAACGCAGTGTTTCCCCAACGCACTGGCTTGGCTACACAAACAAAACCCACGCAAGTGGGTTTGAAGACCTTGATTTTCTGTTAGTCCACGGAGGTGGACTTCGCTTGTGTAGTAGCGAATTATATTCGCCCAAAACTTTTCAAACTACAAAATTAAGATTTATTTGATAAATAGCTTTCGCCGACTTTGTTGGCAAGCATTACAGGCAGAAGTTCTCGGCTCAAAATCGATACAACCGATCGCTTGCTCAGAACAAGCTTTTTTGGGATGTACTGTACATTTGAGGCGGTAGTCGTTAGTAAAATATTCACAAGCATGACAGGGGATTTGATGCAATCTTTTGAGATGATTTGCCCCCTTTTTCAAAGTTAACCAAAAACTTCCAGCCAATAAAATCATCAACGTCCAACTACAGCAAGCGCAAAAAATCATCGCTAACATGACTTAATCCTCAGACAAATTTCAAAAAACTGCCCGCAGCCAACTACTTGTAACCGCAGGCATCAAGTACTATTTAGCTTGAGTTGAGGGAAACCGAATTAAGTGTTTGTTTGACGCGATCGCCACGAATGCCAAACGTAACCTCCAAATGCCAAAATCCCCAGAAAAAACTGAATATTTGCCAATCCTAAGCGCTCCAAGCCATAAAATTCTGGTGGGAAAACTGTTGTGTTATAACCCACAAAAACCGCAGAAATCCAAGCCATCAGAGCTAATCCCAACAAGCTGTAAGAAAGAATTTCCTCACCATTTTCTATTGGTAAAATTCGCCTTACCCAACCAAAAGGTTGTACAAGAATATGCCACACACCACCAATAATCAAAATTAAACCAATCCAAATATGACCACCAATCACATCTTCTAAATTGTCCACACTTGCCATACCTAAAATATTCCAGCTACCATCTTTGAGACCAAATAAATAGCCAAATATTGTTGTTGGGTTTAAATTAGGATTGCTAATTAGGCGAATATCTCCTAGATGAGTATCATAAATTCCGCCAAAAAACATAGCTTTTAGCACTAGGAAAAATGCCCCAAAACCCAGAATAATCAAGTGATGACCCAAGATTAAACTTAATTGTTTGGGGTCATTCCATTCATAGTGAAATTTCGCTGCTTGTCCACCACTGTTGTACAAAATAGGAGGAGTGCGAAAAACATGAAAAAGCCCACCTGCACCCAATACAGCAGAAGCAACTAAATGCAAAATCCCAATGACAAAATAGGGATAAGTATCTACCACTTCCCCCCCAGCGCCTACACCCCAGCCTAAAGTTGCTAAGTGGGGTAACAAAGTCAACCCTTGCTCATACATTGGTACACCAGGGACAAAGCGCGTCACTTCAGAGATTGTAATTGCCCCTGCCCAAAACATAATCAAGCCTGCGTGAGCTATGTGAGCGCCTAATAATTGACCAGACAAATCAATTAAACGAGCATTCCCAACTAACCACGATAAATCTGTGTTTGCTGCAAAGGTTTTTTCAGTAGAAATTGTCATAATTGCATATCCTTCAAAGTACTGAGTCCTGAGCAATGGTCAAATCCCCGACTTTTTGTAGACATTCAAAGAGTGGCTTCCCAAAGGGTAAAAGTCGGGGATCTTGCAGCCTCACTGATTAAGACTCGCTAGTCATGGCATTTAAGGACTTTTCAACTTGTCTGAAGTCAACGCCAATAGCTCGTAGCGCGTGCCACAGATGCCCTTGCAAGAAGAAGAAAGCCAGGAAGAAATGAGCATTTGCTAACCATGCTCTGGCACTATAACCACCATTGGCTAATTTCACGGTGTCAGCAAAATAGGGACTCACACCAAGTTTTACTTCTAGGGGCGCTCCATAAAATTCCACAGGGTAAGCTAGGGTATTCACTGCACAGAAGTAAGCTGCAACGAACCCGGCTAGGGCAATACCACCCAAAGAATAAGAAAGAATCGCTTCACCAGAGAAGATTAAGAGCTTTTTCGCCCAAGGTAAAGGCTCTTGGATAATGTGCCATATTCCACCAGCAATTAGCAAGATGCCCACATAGATGTGACCACCAACCAAATCTTCTAAGTTATTGACGCTGGCAAAGTGCGTTTGATAGCCATAAATCACGAAGGGGTTGAGGGTTGGACTAGTAACAAGCCGGACATCATGAATTGTGGAATCATACAGTCCACCCCAGAACATAGCTTTTCCCACTAACAGTAAAGCTGCTGCACCCAAAAACAATAAGTGGTGTCCTAAAATCAAACCGAGTTGTTTGGGGTTGTTCCATTCAAAGTGAAATTTCCGAGCGTTGCCGGTAGCATCTTTCAAGTTTTTTGGAGCTTTGAAGGTATGAAACAGCGCACCTGCACCCAGTACAGCCGAAGAGATTAAATGCAAAGCTCCAATCACGAAATAGGGATAAGTATCCACTACCTGACCACCTGCACCCACACCAAAGCCCAAGGTGGCTAAGTGGGGTAATAAAATCAACCCTTGTTCTCCCATGGGTATGTTGGGGTTGTAGCGAGAGAGTTCAAACCATGTAAACGCCCCTGCCCACAGAGTTGTTAGTGCCGCTTGTGCTACATGAGCGCCAATAAATAGACCAGAGAGGTTGGCGAAACGGGCGTTGCCATTCCACCAATCATATTCAACGTTGGGATTGTCGTATGTCTGCATTACTTCACGGTTAAAGTTGTTGCTAAAAATAGTTAAATAATTGGTACTTAATTTCAGCAGATAAATGTTGTAAGAGAAATCGCCAGCAGGCTTTTTGTATGTCTATCAACCTGAAAAGTCTGATATTAGAGAGCAATCGATCAAACTTTGGCAAATCTTTTACACTCTTAATCTGTTGATAATAATTACTAATTATTGAACTTACAAATTACTTTATTGAAAATATTTCTTAAATAGAGCCGTAATTTACAAAAAGTAATAATTAAATAAACTGCGATCGCAACTCAGCAAAAAATAGCCATCAACTGGTAACAGCGATCGCTTTATGGTGTCAAGTTTTAGTATCAAGCGATCGCGGTATTGTAGTCAGTATGAGACTTAATTGCGAGGGCGATCGCCATTAAAATTATGATAGTTATCAGATTTATTCTGAGGATTCTTGCTGAATTGCAAGTCTCACTTGTTCCAAGCTTAAACCCAGTAATTGAGCAATATCCTCCATTGTCATACCACGCTCTAGCATCCGAGGTATGAGTTCGAGTTTTAGTTGTTCGCGTCCTTGTTCGCGTCCTTGTTCGCGTCCTTCAGCTTTAGCTTGTTGATAAACTCTAGTTTCTTCTAACTTAACTCCTAACATCGCTTCTACCTCTTCACGGCTTAGGTTAGCAAATTTATAAACAGCGATTGTTGTTATTAAATCTATTATGTCATCCTTCTGTGAGACGCTGATATCTTGTTGTTGCACACGTGTAATTAATCGTTTCGCCTGTTCAACTATTTGAACTTCTGAGGCAACAGTTAGCTGCATCAAACTGATACTTACTTTTTGCTCATCAAAGCTACCTAACTCATCTAGATAAATCCGTTGTACTTGTGAACCGCCTAGTAGTGATCTATGAATAGTGATATTTTCTGGTTCCAAGCTGCGAGACGGAAAAATAATAATTCCGTACCAATCATCATAGAGTGATGGATTGCGATACAGATAAAGCAGCGATTCTGAAAAAAAGCGATAGTACAAAAGTTCGTCTTTTTGAAATTGCACCTCGGCAAAAAAGATAATCCTGGGTGAGGTTTCAGGTGGTGGTAAAAATACGCCATCAATGCGAAATGTTGGTTCTTTAACTTCCACCGATTCAAATCGATAACTTTCCGCAGTAGCTGGTGGTTGTTCTATTAAATCAAAGAGCAACTTGGGATAAAGCTGGAAAATCCGATA
This sequence comes from Desmonostoc vinosum, assembly GCF_059505385.1. Taxonomy (NCBI): domain Bacteria; kingdom Bacillati; phylum Cyanobacteriota; class Cyanophyceae; order Nostocales; family Nostocaceae; genus Desmonostoc; species Desmonostoc vinosum. The sequence goes on along the minus strand of NZ_JCACKM010000045.1, from coordinate 39,156 downwards.
AAAAATGGCATCTCGTCCCACAGAAAAATCCTATGATAAAGTAAGGATGCTGAGCGGTACATTTACTACAGTTTTTAATTAGAAAGTGCTGACAATGCAGATGTTGCCAATGATTGGGGATGATGGCGTTGCCAAAAACTGATTATTTGTTCGCCAACCTGTTGGGGATAAAAATAATGGAAAAAGTGATGTCCTTGTGAGCATTCCCAGAGATAATCCTCTGGCTTTAACCAATTCATCCAGTCATGCAATGCAGTAGAACTAACTATTGGATCATCTACACAACCACACACCATCATAGGCATAGCAACTCCACCTTTAGGTAGCTCAAACAACTTGAATAGAGAGTGTTGTGAGGGAGATTGTTCTAAATCTCTATCCAAAACGGAGACTAACTTCTTAGTTGTATGAGAGGATTGATTGCCAAATAAACTGCGGACAGTGTTAGCTAAAACTTGCTCACGGCTGATGGTAAAAAGCTGTCGTTGAAAGTAATAGTGGGCATGCCAAGTGTTTGCAGGCTGAGATGCTACAGCTAGTAGAGTTAGCGATCGCACTTTTTTAGGAAATCGACGGGCAAAAGTTAAAGCGATCGTTCCACCTAAACCATGACCTGCCAAATGTATTGGATTGGGGTATGATTCTAAAAATTCATGCAACAGCGCGACAGATTGCTCTATAGAACTAGCTTCATCTTTGGTTTGGTGATATTCCCATTGGGCAATCTGCATATACCCAGCTAAATATTGAAGTAAAGGGCGATCAAAACGCTTCAAAATAGGACTAGCATTCAACCACAGAACATCGAACGAATCAGACATAAGGGACTTCCAAGTAAATAAATATCCCATCGCTTTTAAGGCAGAAGGGCAGGGAGCTTTCAAGGGTAGGTTTTTCATATTCAGTCTGAAAAAACCTATTTTTTTGTTCCGAAATCTTTCTCCGCGTCCCTGTGTCCCCGCGTAAGCGCGTCAACCAAAACGCGAAATCTAAAAAACCTACCCATAAGAGGGGGCAGGGAGCAGGGGGAGAAGTCATTATCAGGTATACTCTAGCCCCTAACCCCTAATCTTTGCTATTAAAAAATCTCTACAAACCAAATTCTTTTTTCAACTGAGCCACCCACGCCTTGACTCGCCCATCTGTTAAGTCAGATTGATTATCATCATCAATTGCTAGTCCACAGAACTTACCATTTCTAATAGCTTTAGACTCATTGAAATCATAACCTTCGGTTGACCAATACCCCACAGTTTTACCACCCAATTGTGAAATCTTTTCTTCCAAAATTCCAATTGCATCTTGGAAATTGTCAGCATAACCAGCCTGATCTCCAGCACCAAAATAGGCTAGAGCTTTACTACTAAAATTAATTTCGTCAAGGTCAGGGAAAAAGCCATCCCAATCGCTTTGAAGTTCACCAATATTCCAAGTAGGACAGCCAATAATGATATTTTGATACTCCTCAAAATCCGCAGCATCTGCTTGAGAAATATCGTGTAATGTCACAACATCACTACCAAATTCATCTCGAATCATTTCCGCAACAGATTCAGTTCTGCCAGTTTGAGTACCGTAAAACAAACCAATTTTTGTGGACATATTAACACCTGAGATTTAGTTTTGATGATTTTAAGAGATAAATACAGGCATCGCAGAGGACAGAGTTAAAAGTCTTTTTTTACATGACTTTTTTCTTAAAACTTGTACCTCATTTACCCGCAATCTCCTGTAAGTTCGCTGCAATTATGCAACGCCAGTTCTTGAATACTCCAGTTCTAGAGTGCTGTACAATTCAGAAAAATAAACTGCTATTGCTTACCAACAAAAAGGCAAACAAAGCTCCGCCACAACTACCGACTGTCCAACCAGCGTTAAACTCGCTCCAAGACTTAACTGTTTTCATGTTTTCCGGTAGTTCTCCTTGAGGAGTTTGACCTTGTTTAAAAGATGCATTGCCATATAGCCACAGACAAATCGATAAAATCAACAGCAAACCGATAGTAGCCAATAACCCTGCTTGATTCGCCATCTCTGTATTCCGCAACGGGCCCAATTTGACGAATGGCCCAAGCAGAAAGTAGCCATGTGCCATACCAATCTCCAACCCGCGTGAGAAAGGAGACAACCCCTGGCGATAAATAGGAAGATTACTTAAAAACCTCAGCGTAATATCAGAAGCATTGACTGGGGTATCAAAATTCCCGATTTCTGGCATCCCCGCAGCATTAACAACCCCCTGCTGAAAATTCAGTCCAGCAGCAATCACACGAACTCTCAAGGCGTGCCAGATGTGACCAGAGAGAAATACAACTGCCAAAGCAAAGTGAGTAGTTGCGAGCCAAGTACGACTGGTAATTACTCCCGCAGCGGTAGTACTCAACCCCAATGGCCCATAGAAAACTGTGGGATAAACAGTATCATTGACAGTCACAAAGTAGGCTGCTAAAAAACCCATATATGCTAAAGCACCCAAACTGTAGGATAGGTAAGCCTCACCAGACCAATACAGTACTTGCTTAGCCCAAGCAAAGGGTTTAGAGAAGATGTGCCAAAATCCCCCGGCAATACAAAGTAATCCCACCCAGATGTGACCACCAACAACATCCTCTAGGTTATTAACAGCTGCCATGCCTTGAGTGCCAAACGAACCGAAGAGATAGCCAAAGATGCGACCAGGATTGAGTGTTGGGTCAGTAATTACCCGTACATATTCTACTGCCGGGTCGTAAAGACCACCCCAAAACAGCGCCTTTGCTACCAGTAACCAAGCTCCCAAGCCCAACAACAGCAGATGAATGCCGATGATGGTGGTCATTTTGTCTTCATCTTGCCAGTCGTAGCCAAAAGAACCAGGAAATGTCATTTTTTCTTCTGGTAACACTTCCGGCCCCAAAAGAGCATGGTAAATACCACCAGCACCCAAGACTGCGGAACTCACCAAATGTAAAACGCCAATTACAAAATAGGGATAGGTATCAATAATTTGTCCACCTTCACCAACACCAAATCCAAGAGTTGCGAGATGGGGTAGTAGAATTAATCCCTGTGCATACATTGGTTGAGAGGGGTCATATTTGGTAATTTCAAATAGGGTCATTGCACCCGCCCAAAGGACAATTAACCCCGCATGGGCAACGTGAGCGCCCAGAAGTTTACCCGACAAATTAATAAATCGGGCATTACCTGCCCACCAACCAAATTCCTGTGGTGCTGTATTTACCGTAGTTGTCATGATTACATTGTCTCCCCACGAGTTGCACGCATAACTTTACCCAGTCGAAAGTCAAATCCAGCAGCGCGTAAGGCGTGCCAGAGATGTCCCTGAAGAAAGAAGAAGGCTAGCCAGAAGTGAGCATTTGCTAGCCAAACGCGTGAGGAAAGTAAATTTCTACTTTGGAAGTAAGGAAAGCGGTCAAACCCAATATTTAAGGCTAGCCCGTAAAATTCAACTGGGTAAGCTAATGTGTTGACACTGACAAAATAGGCAGCAATAAAACCCATGAGAGCTAAAGCACCCAAGCTGTAAGAAAGATAAGCTTCTCCAGACCAGATAAATAGCTGTTTCGTCCAAGCAAAAGGTTGAGTAGTAATGTGCCAGACACCGCCCGCAAGACAAAGAATACTCACCCAAATGTGACCGCCAACTAAGTCTTCTAAATTGTTGACTCCAGCTATCCAGTGCTGACCACCATTACCAACAAGATAACCAAAAGCGATCGCACTATTCCAAGTAGGATGAGAAATTACTCGTACTTCACCGATATTAGAATCATACAAACCCCCAAAAAACATGGCTTTGGCAACCAGCAAACCAGCCCCCAAACCTAGCAATATCAAGTGAATACCCAAAATAGTCGTCATTTTATCCGCATCTTGCCAGCGATAGCCAAAGAAAGAAAATCTCTCTTCTAAAATGGCAGGGCCGCGCAGGGCATGAAAAATACCACCAAAACCCAGAAACCCAGAGCTAATTAAATGTATGACTCCAATTGCAAAATAGGGATAGGTATCAATAATTTGTCCACCATTGCCCACACCCCAGCCAAGAGTTGCCAGGTGGGGCAAAAGAATTAAGCCTTGCTCATACATCGGTTTTGAGGTGTTGAAGTGAGCCAGCTCAAACAGAGTTGTTGCTCCTGCCCACAACACAATTAATCCTGCATGAGCAACATGAGCGCCTAAAAGTCGTCCTGAAAGGTTTGTTAACCGAGCGTTCCCTGCCCACCAGGGAATCGACTCTGGAGTTTGAACAGCCATGCTTGTCATGGTGTAGCCTCTTGAGAAAGTTTAAGATTAGCTGAGATATCCAATCAAATTAATGCATATCTATCTCAATAATCTTTGGAATATCCTACCAGACTTATTGCAAGTATTTATCGCTTACAAAAAGTAAACTTTTATAAAGTTTAAATATAATACTGAATAATTTGCTGAAAAAGCTAGATTTGAGCCATATCGACTCTTAATATTATTTATGGCGTAGATAAAAATCTCGATAAGATTGCCATCTATTATCAATAAGTTTATGATAGGCTTAAGTTACTTGCAAAGTAGTAACACACCTTCTGCTCCTATTGGGCTGACTCCTGTTTTAGTAATTTGCTTTGCAAATTAGGAGATTCAGCCTTTTTATTACAGAATACAAGTATAAAAAAGCACATAATACAAATTAAATAAGATTATATATAAAGATTCTCAATTCTTATGATTGATTGGGGATTGGGAATTACGTCTGATGTGAATTAGAATACCGTTGATGAATGCAACAATAGCCCTCATCTCCCAACCTCTTCTCCCAAGTGTGGGAGAAGAGGAGCAATTTCAAAGTCCCTCTCCCAAACTGGGAGAGGGATTTAGGGTGAGGGCAAAGATTTATGACATCAGCAAGACCAATTTTTCCCAACTTAATTCACATTAAACGGGAATTGGGAATTGGGAATTGTCATTTGTCATTGACGCCTGATGTGAAATATAAAAATCAATGCTACATCAGGGATTTTGCGCTTTGTAGAGACGCGCCATGGCGAGTCTCTACACCAAGAAACAGGGTTTCAGCTTCTAATTCACATTAAACGTCATTGATTATTCTCCGCGTCCCCGCGTCCCCGCGTCCCCCTAATACGGCCATTTCCAGTTACGAATTTCTGGCATATCTTCGCCGTACTCGGTGATGTAGTGTTTGTGTTCAATTAGCTTGTCTTGGAGTTGCTGTTTAACGTAGGCTGCTTTGCAACCTAGTTTGGGTACTCGATCAATTACGTCCATTACGAGATGGAAGCGATCGAGGTCATTGAGAACTACCATGTCAAAAGGAGTAGTGGTGGTTCCTTCTTCTTTGTAACCACGTACATGCAAGTTCTTGTGGTTGGTGTGGCGATAAGTTAGGCGATGTATCAACCAAGGATAACCATGAAAAGCGAAAATGATCGGTTTGTCGGTGGTAAAAATTGTGTCAAAGTCTTTGGTACTCAAACCGTGGGGATGTTCGCTTTTTGGCTGTAGTGTCATCAAATCGACTATGTTAACTACTCGCACTTTTAAGTCAGGGAAATGCTGACGCAGAATATCCACAGCAGCTAAGGTTTCTAGAGTAGGTACATCTCCAGCGCAAGCCATGACTACATCTGGTTCGCTACCTTGGTCGTTACTTGCCCATTCCCATATACCAATGCCTTTGGTGCAATGTTTAATAGCTGCATCGATATCGAGGTATTGTAGTGCTGGTTGCTTACCAGCAATAATGACGTTGACGTAGTTACGACTCTTGAGGCAATGGTCAGTTACCGATAGCAAGGTGTTGGCGTCAGGGGGAAGATATACGCGAATAATTTCGGCTTTTTTGTTGAGTACATGATCGATAAAACCAGGGTCTTGGTGGGAGAAACCATTATGGTCTTGTCGCCAAACGTGGGAGGTAAGTAAGTAATTGAGCGAGGCAATTGGTCTACGCCAAGAAATGTGGCGGGTAGTTTTCAACCACTTGGCGTGCTGGTTAAGCATAGAGTCAATGATGTGGATAAAGGCTTCATAACAGGAGAAGAACCCATGACGACCTGTAAGTAAGTAGCCTTCTAACCAACCTTGACAACTAGTTTCACTGAGAATTTCCATCACCCGACCGTTGGGGGATAGATGTTCGTCTTCTGGCAGGATTTGAGCAGTCCAAGTCCTATCTGTGACTTCAAATACTGCATCTAGACGATTGGATTGGGTTTCATCGGGGCCGAAGATACGGAAGTTACGGCTTTCTAGGTTGAGTTTCATCACATCCCGGAGGAATTTTGCTGTTATCTTGGTCGCTTCAGCTTCAATTTCTCCTGGTTCAGGAACATCTATGGTATAGTCTTTAAAATCAGGCATTTTTAAATCCCGCAGCAAGGTACCGCCATTAGCGTGAGGATTATCACCCATACGCCGATGTCCTTGAGGGGCTAGTTCTGCTAGTTGTGGGATTAGCCTGCCGTTGGCGTCAAAGAGTTCTTCGGGTTTGTAACTCTTCATCCATTCTTCTAAAAGTTTGAGATGTTCTGGATTTTTGGCAATTTCACCGAAGGGGACTTGATGCGATCGCCAATAATCTTCAGTCTTTTTCCCATCTACATCTTTTGGGCCTGTCCAACCTTTAGGAGTTCTGAGAATAATCATCGGCCATTGAGGACGCTGAGTAAAACCGTGTATTCGCACCTCTCTTTGGATACCTTGAATTTCAGTAATTACCGTATCGAGAGTTGCTGCCATTTGCTGGTGTACATCTGTAGGATCTGCACCTTCTACAAAGTATGGTTTATAACCATAACCAACAAATAAACTCTCCAATTCTGCATGACTTAAACGTGCTAATAAAGTTGGGTTAGCAATTTTATACCCATTTAAATGCAGAATGGGGAGGACTGCACCATCATGCACCGGATTAATAAACTTGTTGGAATGCCAACTCGTTGCTAAAGCACCTGTTTCTGCTTCACCATCACCAACAACAGCAGCAACAATTAAGTCAGGGTTATCAAAGGCTGCACCATAAGCATGAACGAGGGCATAACCAAGTTCGCCACCCTCGTGTATGGAACCAGGGGTTTCCGGTGCGGCGTGGCTGGGAATGCCACCGGGGAAAGAGAACTGTTTGAAGAGTTTCTGCATTCCCTCAACATCTTGGGAAATATTAGGGTAGTACTCGCTGTATGTTCCTTCTAAGTAAGTATTGGCTACCAATCCAGGGCCACCATGACCGGGCCCAGCAATGTAAATTGTATTTAAGTCGTACTTTTTGATAACTCGATTCAGGTGAACATAGATAAAGTTTAATCCAGGTGTTGTACCCCAATGACCTAATAATCGAGGTTTGACGTGTTCTATCTTCAGCGGTTCTCTCAGCAGAGGATTGTTGAGTAAATATATCTGTCCGACTGAAAGATAGTTAGCTGCACGCCAGTAGGCATTGATTTTCTGCAATTCTTCATCTGTTAAAGGCTTTGTTTGCGGAAGACTGGCCAAAGTCATGTCAAACTCCCTTACAAAAAGATTCTGATGAATTCATCAGTATGCAATCTTACTAGTCTGTGGTGCGAGAGTCATCTTGCTTATGACCGAAGAATTCACAATTGTGCGTTGCGATCGCGCAAAATAAGAAAATCAGAATTATTGGCGATCATGCGGCACATATTATACTTGTCATACTTAATATTGCAAAATCAGAATTATTGGCGATCGCCATCACGTCGAATAAAATAATCTAAAATATTGCCAGTATTCAAGAGAAAATCAGTCTAAATTGGGTGAATACGTTTCAAAAACAGAAACCAGAAATGCGATCGCTCCTCGCCTCTATAAAATTAGAATAAATTTTCAGTAAGATTTCGGAGAACAACAGAATAATTGTCTAATAAGAGCAATGTCTCTTAAATAATTCGTAATTCGTAATTAAGTTTTGTAATGGGGATTTAACCCCATCATAAATAATCACAGAGTAAAAGTTTGTTTTCTACTCTGTGATTGTGTATTATGTTGATCTTGAGGATAGTTGCACCTTAAAGTCACAACGCCCTTTGTTTACTTAATAAAAATATTAGCTTAAAACGCTATTTAAATCATCTATCTTTTAGTTGATTATGCAATATTAATATTCTGTCTTTTCATAGTGTTTTATTTAAAACTTAAAGTGCAAAAATATCAGATGTGTCATTAATATCGTTTGCATTTACAAGCTTGTAGATTTAATTACATTTATGCCAGTTTTAAATATAAACTACATTTCTCACTCAATACTGAAATTTTGTGATTTATTGAAAATAAACATTGCAAAGAATATCAGGTTTAGTAAATATTACTTACCTCTATAATTGCAATTCGCCTTTAAATATGTGACTTTAGCTGATTTTTAGTTAATTAATCTGAGGTGTTTATGACTTCTACAAATCTCAACTTCTTAGAAACTAGTGTATCCAAATTTCAGAGTTTGAATCCAGACGATCGCCTGACAGTGCTAGCGTTACTTTATACAGAAATTGCAGATGAAATACCTGCAATGGCTCTGAATTGTGTACCAAATGAATCTACTGCAAATTTGGTAGGACAAATTCAAAGAAGCAAAGTATAGGTTGTCAAATTTTGTCTAAGTCTTATGTAACGGAATTTTTACTAATTTGGCTAAAAGTTGGTTTAACAAACGCCAGAATTAACAATGCTCCACCTAACAGGGCAATACTACCTACAACCACAGTTGTGTGTAGACCCGATACAAATGCATTGCTAATTGCCTGATGCATAGCTTGGGTTGATATGTTGATTGGCAAGTCACTGGGAACTTTAATTCCACCGTGCAAAGCATCAGTGATGAGTCGATCTTGCAGATTTGAGGGTAGGCCCCAAGCAGAGAGCGATCGCTTCAAATCTGAAGCCAGTCTTTGGGTGAGAATTGTTCCTTGGAGGGCAATTCCTAAAACACCACCGAGACGACTACTGGTATTGAGTACTGCTGAGGCAATTCCCGATTGAGTCGAGGGTGCAGAACTCATAGCTGCTGCTCCTAAGGGAGGCACGACCAAACCAGCGCCGAAGCCAGAAAGAACAAGTTTCCACAAAAATGCTCCATATTCAGTATCAGCACTGATGTGGATAAATGATAACGTAGCCACACACGCTAGGATCAATCCTGCCGCAATTGTGAAGCGCCACCCTAGCTTATTAGCAAGCCATCCAGAAACGAGCAATGCGATTACAAAAGACCCATTCATCGGTAAAAAGCGCACACCAGCCGCTACCGCAGAGTATCCCTGCACTTGCTGCAAAAATAGGCTGAAAATAAAAAGCAAACTAACGAAAGTGAATAACACCAAAACATTAACGACATTGACTACAGCAAAAGTTGGGTTTTTAAACAACCTTAGTGGTAGCATCGGTTGGCTGCTGTGGGACTCAACAAGCAAAAATGCTAAAAAGCTAAGTCCGGCAATTGTCAGCGACCAGAAAATAAGTGGCGATCGCCACACCCCAGTATTAGACTCAATTAATGCGTAGGTAAGCGAAGCCAAAAAAATTATACTCAGCACTAAACCTGGCAGATCTATATTCTGCCTCTTCAGATTTTTGACTTCCTTAACAAAACGAGAAGTAATTGCAAAGGCAATCACCCCAAACGGTATATTCACAAAAAACGTACTCTGCCACCCGAAGACATCTACAAGTAGTCCACCAAGAACGGGGCCAGCAATGAGAGCAAGTCCTGATACCGCAGACCAAATGGCGATCGCGTTTGTTTTCTCCCTCGGTTCAGGGAAAGTATCAGTAATGATAGATAGAGAAGTCGGGATTAAGGCAGCAGCACCGATGCCCTGAAGAACTCTTCCAGTCAGCAAAATACTGAGATTGGGGGCAAGACCACAGACTATAGAAGCGATCATGAAGATAAGCAGTCCCGTCAAAAACACCCGCTTGCGCCCATAGATATCTCCTAATGTTCCACTCGTGAGTACTAAACTAGCCGCAGGCAGAGTGTAGGCATTGAGAATCCACTGCAACCCTGATACATTAGAACCCAAGCTTGTCTGAATTTGGGGAAGAGCTACATTTAATACAGTATCGTCAATAATAGCTATGAACAGGGCGAAACACATTGCCGTCAGTGTGATAGCTTTAATCCGACTTCGATCCATTACCTTCAGTACCTCTATGCAAGTTTTTCTGTAAATGTTTTTTGTTGCTAGTAGCGAGAATCTGCTGCAAGAAATCAGCAACCTTTAGTAAAGAATATTTTTGAGTTTTCAGAAAAGTTTTGAGTAGTTACTGCAACTTTTTAAGTAAATATTTTCTAGACTTAACTTCAACTGCATAGTACGCAAGGCTGGAAAAAATGATTGTGATAGTAGTAAACCAAAACAATCCCCAATAGAGCTGTATTTGTGTGAAACCTGAACAAAAAAGTTCCCCACAAAAAGCATAACTAAAAAGGACAATTAAAATTCTAATTACACCATGAACTAAATAAATTGAGTAGGAAATTTCGCCTATAAATATCAATACTCTTACATTTAATATTTTCGCTGCTTTTCCTTTATTCAATGCTCCTGAAATTAAAAGAAGAGCAAAACCGGGTATTGTCCAGACATCATGACCCCTAGCTAATATAACTGTTATTATCCAAATCCAAGCTAGTAAGAAGCTATAATCACTTATAAAAAAAAGACGCAACCAACCCTTTTGATAAATCTGGTAGACTCCTATACCTAATGTAAAGTCAAGTAAACAACGGAAAAGACCATAATCAAGCTGTAAAAGCAAAGTCCCAGGCATCTGTATAGACAGCCTTGATAATCCAAGTAATAAAACTATTGGAACTGAACAATTTAGCAAAATTCTCTGTGAAGAGTTCCGCAAAAACAGAGGCAGCAAAAAAGGAAAAATTATGTAAGTGTACCACTCTGCCCCTACTGCCCAAGAAACGGAATTCCAGCCGTATGGAAGGTTCCCGACAGCACCTAGTAAGGTAAGATTAGTCAATAGTCCAATCAAAGGAAAATGTTCCTCTGAAAAGGCATATTTTGGCTCTACAAGGTATATTGGCAACTGTAATGCCACCAAACAGAGCAGCGTGAACAAATGAAGTGGATAAATTTTTGCAAAACGCGCTACCAGGAATTGTTTATAGTTATGCTTGTTTAGCCCTTCGCTAAATCTTGTATGATAGACATGAAAAATCACAAAGCCACTCAATATGAAGAAAAAATCTACCCATAGATAGCCTTTCTCCATCAGTTGTGCCAAAAATTGTGGCTGAAGGTTATATTTTGGCTCAGCCAATGCGAATAAATTAAGATAATGGCAAGCAACGATGCACAGCGCTCCGATACCTCGCAAAGGTGTTAATGATTGGATGTGATTTACTGGTAATTTATTTTTGATTAATTCCATACATACTTCTTTGGATGTTGAATCAACTCAATTCATTGCCATGACAAAATCTGCTTAAGTAGCCCTCATTAACTGCCTAACCATAACGGATTTTTCAAGCCAGCTCTGTAACTGTTGTCTTATCGCTAGTAACAAGAATCTTCTGCAAAACCTCAGCGACTTCAAACACAGCGAGATTTTTCACAGCAGCGACATTGGCATGGTAAAGAGCAAAATTTTCCGGCTCTAGAAACTGTTCAACAGCTTTGTGGATATCTCGAAAACTGCGAAGAACCAAACCCACCTGCTTTTGTTCAATCCAATCAGTGTTGTAGCGTTCGTGGATAAGCGTGGCAGCATTGCGTTCCACAATTACTGGTAGCTGCATCGCTAAAGCTTCGCTGAGGCTACCGGGGCCTGGTTTGCCAATAAAAAAGTCGGCAAGATGCATGTAATAAGGAACGTTTTCGGTAAAGGTGGTGACAAACCTTTTCTGGATACCTTGGTTGTTGCGTAAAGTCTCGGCAAGTTCTTGATTGCGTCCGCACAGAAAAATGAATTGTAGTTTTTCTCCAAAACACTCTAAACGCTTGGCAATTTCTATCATGGCTTGGGAGCCATTACCACCAAACATGACAACTCCAGTTAAACAATCTGGATCTAAACCCAATTTTTGTCTTTCAGTAGCGCGATCGCACTTCATGGGTTCGTAAAAGCGCGGATGAATCACCATGCCGGATGTTTGAATAATCCGCTCCTCTTTCACACCCAAACTATGCGCTTGCTCCAGAGCTTTTTCAGTACCACAAACCGTATAATTATCTGTTTGGGGTTCTATCCAAAATCCGGGTGGATAATCGGCAAAATCTATCGGCAGAGTTACATATGGAGTGCCTGGTTTGACTCTCTGCAAGCTTTCCCATAACACCTTGTTACACATCGTTACTATGGAAACCACCATATCCGGCTGTTGCTGATCCCAATATTGTTCAAAAAACCTGACACCAGCATCGTAATTGAGTTTGACAAGAAGTTTATTAAGGCGCATCTGTAACGGCCAAAGCCATGTCCAACCGCTTTTCAGCATCAGGTTGTACAATTCATGTACAGAAAATCCAAATAGCTTGTAAACATTTACCACCTTTTTTTGTTCTGTCATGCTCGCCATGATGTCGTCCATATCGGTAACTTGGAAACGCCAAGGTAGTTGCTGTTGTTCGGCAACATCACGGATGGCATGATAGGTGGCGTAATGTCCACCACCACCTTTTCCGGTGACAACATTAATCACAAACTCTTTTTTAAACTTGGGTTCAATAACCATATTTTTATTCCAGCCACACTGGCTTTCTCGTAGATATAATTTGTTCTAAGCTGTTGCGCTTTTAATTTGCATAGTTCAAACCGCTCTTAAGACGCGGGGACGCGGTGAGTCCATTTGATTTGACTCAACTCATCGCTATCACAAACTCAATTCAATTGTTTCTTTAATTACGAATTACGTTAGCGCAGCGGTAGCGACGAAGGAGCGTCATTACGAATTATTTAACTATTGTCTTGTCGCTAAGCTAAAAAACATCTAAATTACATAATCAAATTAAATAAAACTCTTGTGGGGTGGGCATCTTGCCCGCCCTAATTATGCAAGTTATATGTGGAACAGCTTAGTAGCAAGAATTTTCTGCAAAATTTCAGCAACTTCAAACACGGCACGATTGTTTAAAGCAGCAACATTGGCGACGTAGTGAGCAAAAGTTTTCGGCTCTAAAAACTGCTCAACTGCTTTTTGAATATCCCGAAAATTGCGTAGCACTAAACCTACTTGCTTTTGTTCAACCCAATTAGTGTTGTAGCGTTCGTGGATAAGTGTGGAAAAATTCCGTTCTACGATCACTGGTAGCTGCATTGTCAACGCTTCGCTGAGGCTGCCAGGGCCTGGTTTACCAATAAAAAAGTCGGCAAGATGCATGTAATAAGGAACGTCTTCGGTAAAGGTGGTGACAAACCTTTTTTGGATACCTTGGTTGTTGCGTAGACTTTCTGCTAATTCTTGATTGCGTCCGCACAGAAAGATCAGTTGTAGTTTTTCTCCAAAACACTCCAAACGTTTGGCGATTTCCAGCATGGCTTTGGAACCATTACCACCAAACATGACAACTCCAGTCAGACAGTCTGGATTTAAACCCAATTTTTGTCTTTCAGTAGCGCGTAGGCGTAGCCCGCCGCAGGCATTGCCCTCTAAAGATTCATAAAAACGCGGATGAATCACCATACCAGATGTTTGGATGATCCGATCTTCTTTCACACCCAAAGCACGCCCTTGCTCGACAGCTTTCTCATTTCCGCAGACTGTGTAATTCTCTGTTTGGGGTTCAAGCCAAAATGCAGGCGGATAATCGGCAAAATCTATCAGAACAGTTACGTATGGAGTCCCTGGTTTTACCCTTTGTAAGCTTTCTGATAGTGCTTTGTTAAACAACGGCATGACAGAAACCACTAAGTCTGGCTGCTGCTTTTGCCAGTATTCCTCAAAAAATTTTACCCCAGCATCATAATTTAGTTTTACCAAGAATTTATTGAGGCGCATCTTCAATGGCCAAAGCCACGTCCAGCCACTTTTCTGCATTCGATTGTACAATTCATGTCCAGAAAAGCCCAGCATTTCATAAGCGTTCTTGACCTTATTTTGTTGCGCTAAATCTGTTGCAATGTTGTCCATGTCAGTGACTTGGAAATGCCAAGGCAGTTGTTGCTGTTCGGCAACAGCACGGATGGCATGATAGGTAGCGTAATGTCCACCACCGCCTTTGCCAACGATCACGTTAATCACAAATTTTTCTTTTGGATATGAGGATGATTGCATTGTTTTCATAAATAAATTTTCTAAAAAATACTCGGATTAAACGCTTTTGCGGAACATGATGCTCATGCCAGCATGGAGACTGAACCAATAGCCAAAAATTGCCCAGAAAAGGAATTGATAAGAGGTGAATGCTTTTCCTAATCTAAGTGGTTCAGCAAGAACGTCCATAGAACCGTCAAAGACACTCATGTAGGCGTTTACAGCTCGGTTGTTCAAACAGAACCAAGGTGTATCGTCATATTTGCGATCAAAGAAGTCTACAGGTTTCCATCCCTGCGCTTTCCCCAAGGATTCGATGATTTCTCGCGTGTATATATGAAGGTGGTAAGGGACATGTACAGAGTTATAGTGGTCTGCTATATCTGGTTGGTTGAGATCGATATTAGCGGCGTTAGGTGTACCGATCAGAATATAACCACCAGGAGCTACTAAGTTGTCTATATAACTTAAGAAAGCATTGGGATCTTCAACGTGTTCGATCACATCCTGGGTAGAAATATAATCAAATTTTCTACTTTCGATAAATGCGCGATCGCCTAATCCATCCACAGGTGCGTAGAGGTCGTATCCATAAGAATTAATAAAGCCCCGTTGTTGCAGATATTTTACAAACAGACCATGAATTCCACAGCCATAATCGAGAAATGAATGTTGTTTAGAAAATCCATGTTTAGTTAACTGACAAAGAAGATTGTCATAAAAAATTCGTAGCGGCCAAACTAATTTAGCTTCAGAAAAAGGATATTTGGAGTAGTAATAGTCAAGATCCACAACATCCAAACAATGAATCGTTTGGCAATCAGGACATCGCCAAACCTTAAACTTTTCGTCCATTAAGGATCTGATACTACAAGGAAAGGTATAAAATGCAGATTTATGATTTGGATTAACTCGATAATTACAAACAGAACATACAAGGCGTTGCTTGCTTGAGATAACCTGTGTTTCTTGCATGAGAGTTTTCCTTTAAAAGCTCGACTATCTTATTTGTCATTCCTACTTGGAATTTACTACTTCTTTCTCAAACAAACCCAGCGCCCGAACCACTGCGTGATCCATGTCATAATACTTGTAATCTGCAAGTCTCCCAGCAAACAACACTGTACCGTTGAGATTTTCTACTTCTTTGAGATAAAGGTTGAGGCGATCGCGGTTATCTTCATTCAAGATGGGATAATAAGGGTCATTTTTTCCCGGAACATAAGCTTGGGGATATTCCATCACCAAGGTAGTTTTAGGAGAAGCTTGTCCTGATAAATACTTCTGCTCGGTAATGCGTGTAATATCGTAGTCGTTGGGGTAATTTACTGTACCAACTTCTTGATATTGTTCTTGATTTAAAGTCTCAAATTGAAAGCGCAAACTCCGATAGGGCAATTCCCCATACATATAGTCGAAGAAAGTATCAATTGGGCCTGTGCAAATAATCCGGTTAAATTTAACGTCGTTAATAATCTCGCGGTAATCGGTATTCAGTAACACCTTGATATTAGGATGAGCCAACATTTTGCGGAACATTTCGGTGTAGCCAACCTTTGGCATCGCTTGATAAGGGTCTTGAAAATAACGGTTATCCCGACTGATGTAAACTGGTACACGCCCCGTTACGGCCCGATCTAGTTCCTCCGGTTTCACACCCCATTGCTTCATGGTGTAACGGAGAAAAACATTTTCATAGATATAATCAGCGAGAAAGCTTAAATCTCCACTGGTACTTTCACGCAGTTTTAGGATAGGTACTTTTACACCAAATCCAAAGTTTTCTAAAAGTAAATTCTCCAATTTTTCTGCATAATTTGGAGGAAAAAGAGCATAGAGTGAATTTAAATTAAAAGGAATAGGAACTTTTTTACCTTCTACTACTCCCAACACATGATGGTAGTAATGTCTCCATTCTGTAAATTGGGAGAGGTAATCCCAAACTTTTTTAGATTTGGTGTGAAAGATATGAGGCCCGTATTTATGAACTAATATCCCATGCTCGTTATAGTAATCGTAGGCGTTGCCGCCAATGTGGTCTCGCTGTTCAACAATTAGCACTCTTTGTCTTAGCTCGGTTGCAATCCGTTCAGCCATGACACAAGCTGAGTATCCTGCCCCTATGATCAACCAATCAAATATCATTGATCTGACTCCAATAATTGTTTGAACAGCGCGGACATCTTGATGGTTTTAAATATGGTGATCTGAAAGTTTCAGATTGGACAATTTCTCAAAGGCGATCGCCTATTGAATGCTGACAGGGTAGTTCATCGCAGTTGACTGATTGACAGCAGTCATCTCAAATCTTAAGAGCAAATGCTCTGCGACTCTGATAGCATTGGCAATAATCGTCAGCGTTGGATTCAAAGCAGCACTCGAAGGGAAAAAAGCACCATCGACAACGTAAAGATTATCAACATCATGGGTGCGACAATTGAGATCGAGTACAGAGGTTTTAGGGTCTTCCCCAAAACGACAAGTACCGCACTGATGCCCAACATCTTTTAAAGACATCCCTGTGGTAAAAAAGATTGAGAATGGCTCGATAGACTTTAATACTTCTTGCCAACGCTTAACTAGGCGATTCAATGCTTCATCGTTGTTGTTAGTATATTCGAGAAACATTTTCTCGCCTTCGACACGCACGCGATTGTCCGGATCTGGTAAGTCTTCCGCCATGAGAAACCAGGGAGTAGTTCTATCTGTGAACGCCTTAAATACTGCTCTGGGAATCAGTTTGCTAGGAATAAAAGATGGGTTATTAGCAGCAGCTCTATCCTCAGTAATATTGCCGAGGGTTTGCACATGTCCCATCGGGTAAGGAAAATCTGCCTCTCCCCAATAAAAATCATTCACGGCGAGTGTTTTAGGGTAAACCGTAGGATTGAGTTTTGTAGTCACAGCTACGATCGCGCTAATTTTATGCCGCATATAATTGCGTCCCACCAGATCGGAACTATTTGCTAATCCATTTGGATGTTGATCATTAGCCGATCGCAGTAACAAAGTGGCGGAGTTGATCGCACCACAAGCAACAACAACTATATCTCCAAAGAAAAAGTGGCGATCGCCTGCGATTTCTGCTTCCACAGCCGTAACCTCACGACCTGAAGCACTGGTATGCAAACGCAATACTTTCGCTTCGGTCATCAAAGTTACATTAGAATAGACCATTGCTGGACGTACACCGTTAACATCACCATCAGCTTTGGCATTGACCAAGCAGGGGAAACCATCGCAGGTATTGCAACGAACACAAGTACTTATAAAACGATTGACTTCATTTAGCTTGATACCAAGGGGCTGATAACAGGGATGAAAGCCTCTATCCTTAAGAGCATAGTTGATTTGTTCAATGTAGGGTTCGTGGCTGATTGGTGGAAAAGGATAGTCTTGATCTCTTGGGGGTTCGGTCGGGTCAAGACCTTGCTTTCCGTGTACGTCGTAGAGTTTTTCGGCTTGAGTGTAGTAAGGTGCAAAATCCTGATACTTTAATGGCCACTCTGGAGAAACACCACCTTTGTGAATGACTTCTTCAAAGTCCCGCTCCCGAAATCGATACAACGCGCTACCGTAAAACTTCGTGTTACCACCAACGTAATAGTGTGTAAACGGATTAAATGGGTTGCCGTCCTTGTCATACCACATTTCGGTAGTTCGATAGCGGTCTTTACCATAGACTTCTTGAGAATCCCAATTAGCCTTTTCTTTGGGTAGAAAATTTCCTCGCTCTAAAATCAAAATCTTCTTGCCGCTTGGTGCTAGCTTATTTGCTAGAGTTCCACCACCTGCACCCGTACCAATAATGATGACATCGTAATGGTCGTTATTCATTTTTTTCCTTTTTAAGCTAGTTTCAATATGGCTGGGTAAACCTTAATTGCAGACGATATTCTCAGCTTGCATCTGCTTTTGGGCACAATTAAAATTCGTCTCTATCACACCAGCTTTTTGAATCATTGAGTCTCCAAATTCTGGAGATAGTTGTGAAAGTGCATAAAAGACTTTGATTGCTAGACCATCGAGTATTACTTCTTTTTGGTTTTGCTTAATTGCTTGAATCACCACATCTGCTACTTGTGTTGGTTCAGCAATGCTTGCTCCCTTAGGTACTGATATATCTAGAGCGAGGAACATTCCGGCATTGGTACACCCAGGACAAATGACTGAAACACCGACATTAGTATTCGCTAATTCCTGCCGTATTGCCTCCGACCACATAATCAAACCTGCTTTACTGGCTGAATAAATGCTGTTAAAAGGTGCTGCCTTTTTGCCAGCGCCAGAGGAAATGTTAACAATATGACCACTCTTGCGCTCTATCATGCTTGGTAGTAGTAAACGGGTCAATTCCATTGGTGCATGGAGGTTGAGCGTCAATATCGATTGGATATCTTCTAAGGCGTAGTTTTGAAAAGGCCGAAATTTCTCAATTGCAGCATTGTTAATCAAAATATCAATGGGGCCGGCAAGTTGCTCAATCTTCTGCACTAGGGAGGGTAATTCTTCCAATTGTCTGATGTCAAAAGGAATACTTATCGCTTTACCACCCTCAGTCTCAATCTCAGTACATATTTGCTCTAGACCTTCTTGAGAACGAGAAATGGTAACTACAGTTACTTGCTCTTTTGCTAAAGCACGAGCAATAAATACTCCGATGCCACCTGAAGCACCTGTCAAAACTGCTGTTTTACCTGCTATTGTTTTCACATTCACCCTCCAAAATTTTTATATATAGTAATTTTTTATACATAGATTAAACGGTTGAGGATAACTGCTTATTCCTTGGAGAAGGCGCAACCGAAAAGGAGTTTTCAAGCATTTGTTCCAAAATATCAACTACTTCAAATACTGCTTGATTGTTGATCGCGGCGGCGTTGGCACGATAGCGAGCTAGAGTTTCTGGCTGGATTAGCTTTGCTACAGCTTGGTTAATATCCCGAAAATTGCGGACTACAATACCAATCTCATTTTCTGCAATCCACTCAGCCGAGGGTCGTTCTTGAAACATGCTTAAGGCATTACAATCTGTAATTACTGGCAAGTTCATTGCCACAGCCTCGCTAACACCCACAGAGCCGGATTTACCAATAAAGAAATCCGATAGATGCATATAGTAAGGAATTTCACTAGTAAAGGTTTCAATGTACCTTGGTAAACGACTCTGTTGACGGCGCAAAGTGTTTGCTATTTCTTCATTGCGTCCGCAGATAAAAATGAGTTGTAGATTCAGTGACGATTTCTCTAGACAATCGGCAATTTCTAGCATTGCTTTTGATCCCTGACTACCAAAAGTGATTAAACCTGTAGGTAAATCTGGATTTAAACCTAAGCGTTCTTTTTCAATTTGGCGATCGCTATTTATGGATTCAGAGAATCGAGGATGAATTACCACTCCTGATGTGCTGAAGATTCGCTCTTGCGTATAACCTAAGCTTTTAGCTTGTTCAACTGCTCTTTGAGTCGGACAAATTAAGAATTGTGCTTGTGGATCAATCCAGAAGTGGGGTGGGCAATCGGCATGATCGGTCATTACGGTTGCAAAAGGCACATGGGATGATACTGCCTGCAAGCTTTGATTAATCAGCCCATTGATATAGGGCAGTAATGAAACCACCATATCAGGTTGATGCTGCTGCCAATATTTTTTAAAACGTCCTAACCAAGCAAAATGAGAAAGGCGTATTTGTAATTTGAATGAAGGAACTAAGAAAGGGTCATTAATAATTTTTGCCCAGTTTTTTTTGAGTATCAGATGATTGTAAACGTAGTGTGGAGCAGTCGTACCAATGATTTCTTTGAAAGCATCGACTATATGAATTTCCCAAGGTAATTGCCGCTTCTCGATCACTTTTTGCAAAGCATTGGCTGTGCTGCGATGACCTGCGCCTAAATCATAAATCATCAAATATACTTTTTTCATGGCTTTGGCGATTCGGTTGGTATTTGGGTTAAGAAAAATCTTTTTTCCGTGTAGACCGTCATTGGTCATTAGTCATGACGCTCGCGGACTCGCTACCGCTACGCTAAAGTTATTTGTATTTACCAAGGACAGAGGACAAATGACAAAAGACAACCTCACCAGTTGATGTGCAATGTTTATTTGCGTAACAGCTTAGTATTTGGTTTTTGGGGTAGGGTGTTCCACAAAAAATGTTCTTCGTTTTCCCCCTACACCCCATACCCTAGTTTTTGGTCATTTATTTTTTTGCCCGATTTTCAGTTAGAAAAAGTTCATATCACTACAGAACCATTATTAACTGCCCCAGCCAAAGCTGAAGGAAAAGAACCTTGAGACTGAGGGTCGAATAAGCTGCCAAGACTAGAAACGATCTCTCCATAGTTGAATCCACTGCTAGTAGTACTTCTAATACTTCTGTTGCTAGTACTTATCCCTAGAGTAGGGTTAATCCCCTCAGTAGGGTTAATCCGGTTATCGCCTTTAGGTAACTTTTCCTTAGTCACAAGATCATTAGTGATATCAATGGTGGGAATTGAACCAGGATCGGTGATGCTGATGACATCATTTGAATTGCCGATAAATTTTTGCAGTTTTCCTTTGTTGACATCAAGCTGAGCCACCCAACTATCTACAGCAGAGGTATTAACGCCATTAGTGTTTCCTAACAAGCCATCAGTAAATCCAGTCACGTAAAGCTTACCAGTGCCGTCAGTAGTAATACCTGTAGGGTAGTCAAGATTATTTCTGCTGCCAAATTGTTGAATCCACTTGTTATTGCCATCAGTGTCGAACCTCGCCACCCAGGCATTATAAGATTTGTCTTTTTGACCTTTGCCTAACTTACCGTTAGAATGTCCGATCATAAAGACATTGTCTTGTTCATCGATCTCCATGTCGGAGAAGAGCATCCCATCATCATCTGGAGAACCAAACTGTTTAGCCCACACTTGAGATCCATCTGGGGCTAGTTTGGTAAGCCAAATATCGCGATCGCTGATTTGTACATCATCCCCCGTTCCAATATTCCCTGTAGTCCATCCTGTAACGTAAATATTGCCCTTGCTGTCAGTGTCAACACCCCAGGCAAAATCAAGACCCTGATTTGTACTTCCCAGCTGTTGAATCCACTCTATCTTTCCTGAGGTGTCCGTCTTCGTCACCCAAGCATCGTACTTCAAAAGTTGTCGTGATGGGTCTGACTCTTGGACTAAGCCCTGAGTCCAGCCTACTGCGTAGCTGTTACCAAGATTATCAACGGCAATGTCGTAACATTCGTCAAAAAAGGGAGTGATGTCAAACGGGAAAGTCGCTGAAGGATTCTTAATCGGAGTAATCCATTGTTGGTTGCCATTGCTGTCTAACTTAGTTACCCAAGAATCATCTTGAATACTAAAATTGAAAATGTCTGTTCTTTGATTTTCCTTAATTGCTAATCCTGATACATAGACATTGCCTGCTGCATCTAGGTCAAGCCCAAAGGCTGAATTAGAAAAACCACCAGCACTAAACTGCTTACCCCATACCTGATTGCCATTGGTGTCATACTTAGCTACCCAAACATCCCCTTCTGATTGCTTGGATGAAAACAAGCTACCCGACGTGTTACCCGCTATGTAGGAGTTACCACTACTATCTGTGGCGATCGCTAAGCTACCTTCATCACCAGAAGAACCAAACTGTTTACCCCAGACCTGGTTGCCATTTTTGTCATATTTGGCTATCCACACATCTGAAAAACCTTGATTGGTTCCAAACAATGGCCCGGTGGTAGTTCCTGTTAGATAGACATTACCAGCAGCATCTTTACCTGCACCAAAACTGAGGTCGTTACCAGTAGTCCCCAATTGCTGAATCTTCTGGTTTTGTACTGGTTTTTTTGGTGGTTTGTTACCGACAAACCGGAAATTCTTCGATTTCAAATCTAAATTGACTTCAGGCTTTGCAAGCACAAAAGTGACGAGGTCAGGCGCTCCCTGTTGCAGTGAAAATATAGCTGCTCCAGAAAAAGGTTGTGCAACTCCTTCAACCTGTAATCCATTAACTTTTACGATTCGATAGTCTTGCGGTTTTCCATTTAGTTGGATGACATCATTATCTATGCCGAAATCATAAATGACAGCAAACTCGTTCAAACCAAGGAAGTTTGTAGTTAGTAGGGTATCTGGTTTAGAGGTAGTGTAGTAGGGCTGAGTTGTATCACCAAGAACAAATCTGTCTGACCCTACAGATGGGATATTTCTGTCTAGGATGAGTAATGGATTACCACCTTGCTGATTATTCTGAATATTCAAAATAATCTCATACTCTTCAGCAGAGTTGTCAAATATATCGCCGAATAAATAATCTACATTTGTTGCTTGAGTGGCGCTTGCAATCGGATTATCAGGATAAATGGTATCGTTTCCTGAGCGAGCAAAAAGCAGTTCAGAAGCATTTGTACCCCCTCCTGTAACTAGATCACTGGTAGGTGTCAATAATGAGATTGCAAATTTTTCATTCATTGTGGTTCAAATCCTTTAAACATATCCGAAAACTGTACAAATATCTCTATGACTAGCTTATGGGGTGCGATCGCCAATCTCGTAGTCAGACTAGTTGGAAATATTTGTTGTAAATAACTAGA
Organism: Desmonostoc vinosum; assembly: GCF_059505385.1. Classification (NCBI taxonomy): domain Bacteria; kingdom Bacillati; phylum Cyanobacteriota; class Cyanophyceae; order Nostocales; family Nostocaceae; genus Desmonostoc; species Desmonostoc vinosum. The sequence goes on along the minus strand of NZ_JCACKM010000045.1, from coordinate 16,341 downwards.
CAAAAAAGTTGGTTATATGCATTCATTTTTTCAATGCCACCGGGCGCACCATTCAAAACAACTGTTTTAACTCCTATGGTTTTCATATTCACACTCCAAAACTTTTACATGCTAAGTTTCAACGCCACGCGCTTTTGATTCTTGATACGGAGTTTGTTGAGCTTACTTACCCCCATCCAGTGGTAAACTGTGTCTCCAAATTGTGGAGAAATTTGCCATAGCGCTATTAGCAGCTTTGATATATTTGCTGTGATCGGATCTTGATTGACAATCACTTCTGCTTGATTTTTCTCAATAGCCTGGATTACTGCTTTTGCTACATCATCTGGTTTAGATGTGCCTGCTAACTTGGGTATGGGTACGCCAGTATCGGCAATCATTCCCTGACCAGAAACATACCCTGGACAGATTGCAGAAATTTCCACGTTAGTATCAGCTAACTCTTGTCTGAGTGCATCAGTCCACATCAGCAAACCAGCTTTGCTGGCAGAATAAACACTGTTGTAAGGATTTCCTTTTTTACCCGCTAGGGAAGCAATATTCACAATATGACCTTTTCTTTGATTTAACATCGTTGGCAGTACCAAACGACTTAATTCCATCGCTGACAGTAAGTTAATTGTTAATATTGAATGCAACTCCGCAGTGGAATAATCTTGAAATTTCTTGTATATCTCTATACCTGCGTTGTTGATTAAAATGCCAATTGGGCCTGCAAGCTGATTAATTTTCTCAACGAGGTCTGGCAGTTCTTCTAGCTGGCTGAGGTCGTATTTAATGCCTAACCAATGACCTCCTAAAGCTTTAACTTCGGCAGATACTTGATCTAGTCCATCTTGCGATCGCGAAACACCTACTATAGTTGCTTTTTCTTTTGCCAAAGCACGAGCAATATAAACTCCTATGCCGCGTGAGGCTCCTGTCAAAAGTACTGTTTGATCTGCAATGATTGTCATGATTGCTTAACATCCTTCAGCAAGTAGCAATGCTTTGTTTGAGGGAAGGGAAATGCTTACCTCCCAGTTCAATTTGTTCGCGTTCAACTCCAGTTTTGATTCTGGCGAGTAAATATTCACTGTCGGAGGCGATGATATTTGTGCCATGATCTGGCTCGATCAGACTGGCTAGGGCAATATTGTCGCCATACTTATTTACTAGATTGTATATACCTAAGAAATTGAAAACTCCTGATTCATAGGTTCCACAAGGAACTGAGGGATTTTGAACTCCAGTGCAGTATTCATGGCGTTGTAACCAATCTTTTGAGGGATATCCGTGGAAATGAACCATTGGCATCCCATTTTCAATTAACTTTGGTGCGTATAAAGCAGTAGCCAGTGCGATCGCCACCATGACATAGATATCATAAGAGGGTTTGATATCTCCCGCTACAGAATCAAGACCTGTTGGTAATTGAAGTAACAACCTGTCTTGTAATCCAATCCTAAACACGTCTGTTTCTAAATTCAGGTTTGTTTTATTTGAGCCTGAACGGGAACTAGCAAGCCAGATATCTGGTATCTGTTTAAATATGTGTTTTTCTCCAATCTTGGTTTTGATATACCTTCTGCCAATTTCGTTTTGACGCAGTTCATCACGGCTAAATCCTGCGATTGTTGATAAGCTTTCCCACTCACTCTCGGATATTTCTACAGCACCTACATATTGTGGCGGTTCGGCATAGGCAACAAAACCATAAGAAACACCTGTTCTGCCATTTATCATCCAGTCCACAATATCTCGGTGGGACTTTCTTTTCATGACATCGTTAATTTTAAACCCAGAAGGTAGTAACTCTGTTGATGCTAATTCTTGACCTAATTCGACTAATTGAGTAGCATAGGCAGATGTTTTAGAGTCATATTCACCAATCTCAAATCGACTTAAAGGTAATGGTTGAATTGGTACAAAAATTTTAGGGATTAAAGACTTAGAAATGAACTCATCTAATGACTCTTTAGCAAATACCGAGTCTGAGAGGTTCATATTTAAGATAGAAATATTAGTTTTATCAACCCCAATCACAATTTCAGAAAAGTTCTTAATGAGAGTATTAACACCAATAGGAATTTTTTGTTGATAAGGTATTTTGGGATCGACCAGCTTTTGATTTAGTTTTGTTAAAACGATCGCTTGAGTATTTGTCGGGTCTTCAAGTGGTTGGACGCTCTCTTCAGCCCAACTGATAAATTGCATAATTTTAGCAGCAGATATCGGACTATTGTTGAAAACAAAATGAGAATATAATCGATATAGCAATTCTGCTATAAATATCTTGGCTTTTCCAAATAAAGACGGACGTTTTTCAACATCTACAACAGCATTAACACCCGATTTAATCACCCTGGTTGTGATATTTTTTTTCCAATTAATAAAAGGAATAGTAATTTCGTAGTTAAACTCTTTAGTTGCCTCTTCCCAAGATAAAATCTGAACTTCGTTTTCTTTTAGTTTATGTTCTAACTCTTCTCTAAACGTTAAAACTGTTTCTTCTTTGTAGCTATTAGGCAAAGGTCTAAAAGTAACCTTTAGCTTATTTGCCATCATTTTTGGATCGATGACAGGAGGGATAAAACCTGTAATTTTACGGCAGTATCCTCCAATCAGTCGTCCAATTGTCTGTAAACTCAGGTCTTGATTTTTAGCTGTAGAACTATCAATAACGGGATCGTTATTTTTTTGCAGAAACGCCAGAATTTCTGTTTTGCGTTCAGCTAGTTCTGTGCGGATTTCTGGTGTCAATAATCCTTTGGGAGAATTAATCTTGAGTTTATCATTATCAGCCCACAAATGAACGCCTTGATGATTTAGGTTTTCCACCAGATCTGATACATTCATAGATTCACCATCTTTGTTATTATGTAATTTTTTAAATTTCAAAGATTTCTGATTCAGAAGTTTCTAATTCTTTGGCTAAGTGCTGTGAAAGCAACTCAATAGTGGGATAGTGAACTAATAGAAGTGGAGACACATCAAGTCCGAGAAATTGTTTGCCAGCACTAGCAATGCCGATCGCCAGCACGGAATCTAAACCATAGCTGTCAAAAGGTAGCCGGATATCTATTTCATCGGGTTTGACTCCCAGTTCTTGAGCAATTTGATTAACTAGCCAAGCTTGGATATCTTCTGCTGTTAAAGACTTGAGATTTAGCTGCTGCAATGTTGTGTTAGTTTCCTCCTCAGTTTCTGTCTTGTGATATTGCTTCTCTAATAGCTCAAACAGTCTAGGTAATAAATTCAGCTCTGCTTGTGAGAGTTCTGTGGTCATTTCTAACTGCTTGAGTAGTTGTTTGAAATCAGCTTGATTGAGAGATTTATTTTTCGCTTGCCCATTATGAGCCTCAAACCAGTGGCGCTTGCGCTGCCAAGGGTAAGTTGGTAGTTGCAAGCGTTGACGCGAGTAGTCCCGGTCAAAAGCTAACCAGTTGACTTTTGCTCCATGTACATATAAAACCCCCAAAGTTTCTAGGATTTTTTGCCAATCTGCTTTTTCTGGATGTAGAGTCTTAGAGAAGCGATCGCTTCCTACTCCTATTTCCACAAATATTTCGTATCCCTGTTGAGCTAGAGTATTCACGCTGGCAGCATTCACAGATTGTCGTTGCTGACTCCAATATTGGGGGGTAGCTATTTCACCCGCCAGATGAGACACTACAGGGATTCGTGGTTGGGAGTAGCTGACTTCATTGACTGAGGATTTGGCAACCAACTTCAAGCCATCTTCTAAGCTGAAAACTCCAGCTACACAGGCAGCAACATATTCCCCGACATCGTAACCGATAACTGCGGTGGGTTCTATACCCCAGGATTTCCATAACTGGCAAAGAGCGTACTCTAGGGCGAAGAGGGCAGGGGGAGCGGGTGAGGCAGGAGAAAAAAGCGTTTCTAGCAGTGGTTGCTCTAAGTAAGGACGCAGGATTTCCTCGCAACGGTCGAAGACAGCACGGAATGTAGGTTGAGTTTCGTAGAGTTGACGACCCATTCCTAGATGCTCAAAGCTCAAGCCTTGGAAAATGAAGGCTATTTTAGGAGAACCTGCCACCTTGCCTTTAAATAACCCTGCTACATCTTGCCCAGCGCTGAAGGCAGCTAGCTTTTCATCAAGTTCGGTAGATGAAGACGCTACCACACTCAAACGATGCTGAAAGTGCGATCGCCCGCTATTGGCACTAAAGCAAATATCTCCTAAAGCTAAGTCTGGGTTAGCAGCTAAATGCTTCTCATACCGTTCGGCTAACTGCACAAGTGCTTCGTCTGTCTTAGCTGATAATGCTAGTAGATGCAGGGGGCGATCGATTGGCCTTTGTACTGGTTCTGAAATCGGAGCCTGTTCTAGGATCACATGGGCGTTAGTGCCGCTAAAGCCAAAGGTATTGACTCCCGCCAGTCGCCGCTTTGCTCCTACAGGCCAAGGTATCCGCTCAGTCGGAACTTTCAGACTGTATTCATCCCACTTGATGTGAGGATTAGGCTGCTGAAAGTGCAGGTGGGGTGGGATCTCTCCATGTTGCAGAGCCAGCACCACCTTAATGAGACTGGCGATACCAGAAGCTGGTTCTAAATGACCAATGTTAGTTTTTACCGAACCAATAACCAAAGGTTTGTCTTGAGGACGATTCTTACCAAATACTGCCCCCAAAGCTGCTACCTCAATGGGTTCTCCTACAGCTGTCCCCGTACCCTGAACCTCTACATAATCAATTTGGGCTGAGTCTACGCCACTATTTTCCAAGGCTTGGTGAATCGTAGCTTGCTGAGATAATCCATTAGGAGCAATCAAGCTACTACTGCGACCATTGTGGTTTACCGCCGAACCCCGAATCAAGGCTAAGATGTTGTCCCCATCAGCTAAAGCATCTTTGAGGCGCTTGAGGACGACGACACCACACCCTTCTCCTTTGACAAAGCCATTAGCAGCAGCATCGAAGGTTTGGCAGCGACCATTAGGATTTAGCATTCGCGATTTGGAAAGCGCAATGCTGGTGTCTGGCACGAGATTTAAACCAACTCCACCAGCTAGGGCGAGATTGCACTCTCCCAGGCGTAAACTTTGACAAGCCAAATGTACTGATACCAATGAAGAAGAACAGGAAGTATCGATCGCCATGCTGGGGCCTTTTAGCCCTAGAATATACGACAAGCGCCCAGCTGCTACGCTCAAGGAGTTGCCAATGGCGCTAAAAGCGTCAATTTGAGCTGGGTCTCCTACTGCCGACATGACCTTACTGTAGTCGTTGAGGTAAATACCAATAAACACTCCACAAGCAGTGTTATACAAATACTCTGGTGCTAGAGTGGCATTTTCGAGAGCCTCCCAGCCAACTTCTAACAACAGCCGTTGTTGGGGATCTATACTTGCTGCTTCCCGTGCAGAAATTCCAAAAAATTCTGGGTTAAAAGCATCTACCTGAGCTAAGAAACCCCCTTTGGGAGTGCATACCTTACCAGGAGCATCCGGATCTGGGTCATAGAATTTTGCGATATCCCAACGGTCGGCAGGGACATCGGTAATAGCATCAACTCCGTTGCGTAACAGTTGCCAGAATGCTTCTGGATGATCAGCACCTGGAAATCGGCAACCCATGCCAATGATGGCAATTGGTTCTCGTTTGGCGGACTCCAGTTCGGTAACCTTGGCTTGCAGGTTTTCAATAGCCCGAAGTGCCCGCTTGATGGGTGATACAGACTTTTCTTGTTCTGACATCTCTTCAGTACCTCATGCTGTCTAATTTACCAAGCAGCAGTGCTTCGGCTTCGCTGTCTGATAAATCGTCTAAATATGACTCAGTTTCAGCTTGCTCCTCATGGTTGGTTGTTGGTGATTCCATAGCAGATTCATCAGATTGAAGTAGATAATCAACAAGCGCCTCTATTGTGGGATAGTCAAAAACTAAAGTTGTGGGTAGAGAACAACTGAGAGTGCTTTCTAAACGATTCTTCAACTCGACGGTCATCAGAGAATCCATGCCGAGATCGAGAAAACCTTGTTGCTGTTCTATCTGTGAGAAGTCAATTCCCAAAAGTTGAGCAACTTCAGTTCGGATATGAGCAATTAAAAGAGTTTGTCGCTCCTTTACAGGGGCCGCGTCTAACTGTTGTAAAAATTTTGTTCGCTGTGATGATGGTTCTTGATCGGCAATGAAAGATTCCAGAAATGGTGAAGCCACACCTTGAGGAAATTGAGACCAGTTAACCGGCAATACTCCTACCTGGCTTGTATCTTGTCCTAGCAAATTTCCTAATATCTGCAATCCCTGCTCTAGTGGTATAGACTCCATACCTTGGGCAGTTAATCTCGCTTGGTCGCGGTTTCCCAGACTTGTAGCCATGCCAGCATCTTTCCAAAGTCCCCAGTTGATGCTCAATCCTGGCAGTCTTAGCCCCAACCCTCGGCGATAGTAGGCTAAGGCATCCATGAAAGCATTAGCTGCTGCATAATTTCCTTGACCTGGCGAACCTAGTAAGGCGGCGGCGGAGGAAAATGTGACAAAGAAATCTAATGGTAACTGCTCGCTCAAAGTGTGCAGAATCCAAGTCCCTTTGACCTTGGCTGCCATAACTTGCTCAAAAGATTTCCAGTCCTGTTGTAGGAGGATGCCATCTTCAAGCATCCCAGCAGCGTGCAAAATTCCTCCTAGAGGCGGCATTGAAGTTTTAATATCCTCGAATACTCTGACCATATCGCTCCATTGGGCGACATCAGCGGTGGCGATCGCTATCTTAGCTCCCAGATTTTCCATCTGAGCGATCGCTTGGAGTACTTCAGCAGATGCCTGCTTACGTCCAGTCAGTACCAAGTGCCGCGCTCCCTGCTCTACCATCCATTGGGCTAATTTTATACCTAACGCTCCCAACCCTCCAGTAACTAGATATGTGCTGTCTGATTGTAGGGATACTGAGCGAACCTCTGGTACTTCGCTGCGGATGAGGCGAGCTACATAACGCTGTCCTTCTCGGAAAGCGATTTGGTCTTCTCCTTGAGAATCCCAAATCTCTGCCAACAGATTTACTGCTTCATCTGTGGGAGCATCGGCAGCCAAATCTATTAGTCCTCCCCACAACTTAGGATGCTCCAAAGCAATGACTTTACCCAATCCCCATAAACAAGCTTGAGCTGGCGCTAGTAATGGGGAAACTGCTGGTACTGCTTTTCTGGTTACTAACCATAAACGAGGCGAGGCTTGGCTATTGGCAAGGGCTTGCACTAGATGCAGCGTACTGCCACAACCAAGAACCTGAATCTTTTCTAGCAAAGGGATGGTCAATTCTGAATTTAATCTTACTTCTAAACTCCACAGGTGAACAACTCCCTTTAACGGTAGCTTGCTAGTTCCTACTACCTCTTGCAACAACCGCTCGAAATCCGCTGGGTTCGATGGGTTAATACTCCAAGTTCCAGGCTCTTTAACTTGATAGCTGTTCCCAGCGTAGACTAGAGAACAACTCTGACCCCGCTGTTGTAAAAGATGGGCTAAGGCTTGTCCAACACCCCAGCTGTCAGCCAAAATCAGCCAGCTACCAGGTTCGTGAGCGGTGATTTGTGTCAACTGACGCGGCCGAGGCTGCCAACTGACTTCGTAGAGCCAATCTTTGTAGGATGCTATTGTTAATTGTTGTTGATGTTGCTTGACTAATATTTCTAGGAGTTTAGGCAGTACTTTGACTTCTTCTGGTGAGAGTTCTGTTGTAGTTTCTAAGTATTTGGCTAGTTGTTGAGTGTCCCCTTGATGCAAGAGATTGAAGATTTTAGTTTGGATACGCTCTTGGAATACAGGCTCTGCTTTTAAATGCCCATTATTAACTGGTTCAAACCAATAGCGCTGGCGTTGAAATGGATAGTTCGGTAATACTATTCGATGACGGGTATAATTTTGGTCAAAGTTAGTCCAGTCTATTGCTGCCCCACTGACGTACAAGGCTCCCAAACTGTCAAGGATTTGTTGCCAATCTTCACGCCCAGAACGCAGGCTAGACAGCCAAACTCCTTCTCCTTCCGGTAGGCAGTAACGACCCATTCCGATTAGTATCGGTTTGGGGCCGATTTCGATAAACACCTTGTAGCCCCTCTGATATAGCGCTTCCATACCGGCTGCGAATCGTACTGGCTGCCGCACATGATTGCACCAATATTTAGGGGTAGCGATTTCATCTGTAATTGGTTGACCGGTAAGATTAGAAATTAGGCTAATTTTAGGTGATGAATAGGTAATATTTTTAGCTAATTGCTCAAACTCCCCTAGCATTGGTTCCATTAACGGAGAGTGGAAGGCATGAGAAACTTGCAACTTTTTCGTTGTGATTCCCTCTGCGCGCAGGGTGTTGCATACTATCTCTATAGCTTGGCGATCGCCAGAAATCACCACACTTTTAGGGCCATTAATGGCAGCGATTGCCACCTGAGTATCAGGTTTAATAATTGAGCTGACTAAAGCTTCCGACGCCAACACCGCCACCATCTCACCATCTTGGGTCAATGCCTGCATTAACCGAGCGCGTGCGGCAATCAGTTTCAAACCATCTTCTAAACTAAATATCCCCGCCACACAAGCAGCTGCGTATTCGCCAACGCTGTGCCCCATGACTGCATCTGGCTTAATTCCCCAGGATTCCCATAAGCGAAACAGAGCATATTCCAGAGCAAACAAAGCTGGTTGAGTGTAGGCAGTTTCATCTAAAGGTGAAGATTTGCCCGCTTCGGGATAGAGAATTTCAAGTAAAGGCTGGTTGATATCGGGGTGCAGAATAGCCGCGCACTGGTCAATAGCTTGGCGAAAAATTGGTTGGGTTTCGTAGAGTTGGCGACCCATACCGACATATTGCGAACCCTGACCGGTGAATAAAAATGCTAGCTTCGGCGGCTTCTTTTTAGTTACTTGCTGACTCCTGAGACCGGAAGTGTCTTCACCAGCGGCAAAAGCCCTTAATTGCTCGCGCAACTGCACCACAGACTCACTAACAACAGCAAGACGATGCTCAAAATGCGATCGCCCCGTATTCGCACTGAAGCATATATCCGCTAACGATAATTCTTCGTGAGATGCTAAGAAATCTGCATACTGCTGTGTTAGTTCCACCAGAGCCGGAGCAGTTTTCGCTGATAGAGTCAGCAGATGTAAAGGACGCTCAGCAAATGATTTCCCCGCGTCTTTCCCTCCCCGCGTCCCCGCGTCCTCTTCAGGGGCTTCTGACAAAATTATGTGACAATTAGTGCCACCAAAGCTAAAAGCGCTGACCCCTGCCAAGCGAGTTCCAGGGTAAGACCAAGGCTGGCGCTCAATAGGAATGCTAAGGGGTGTCCCTTCCAGAGAAATATAAGGATTGAGCTGCACCAGATGCAGATGAGGCGCAATCTCCCGCTGTTGCATCTGTAAGACCACCTTGATCAGGCCAGCCATGCCGGCAGCGCCTTCTAAATGACCAATGTTGGTTTTGACTGACCCAATCCAACAAGGTTGGTCTGGGGAACGACCTGCCATCAGTACAGCTTTGAGGGATTTAACCTCAATGGGGTCTCCTAAAGAAGTGCCAGTGCCGTGAGCTTCTACATAGCTAATTTGCGCTGGAGCCACGCCAGCCTGTTCTAGAGCTTGGCGAATGACTGCTTGCTGAGAAGGCCCATTCGGGGCTGTCAGTCCATTGCTTGTACCATCTTGGTTGACTGCCGAACCTCTGATAATCGCCAAAATGTTGTCTCCATCGTGGAGGGCATCTTCTAGGCGCTTCAGTATAATTACGCCACAGCCTTCTCCTCTGGTGTAGCCATCAGCACTAGCATCAAAGGTCTTACAGCGACCGTCAGCCGCCATCATCTGAGCCTGGGAGCAAGAGATTGCAGGCTCTGGAGCCAACATCAGGTTAACTCCACCAGCTATGCAGAGATGAGACTCACCATTTTGCAAACTCTGGCAAGCTAAATGAACTGCCACTAATGACGAAGAACAAGCGGTATCTATGGCAATACTGGGGCCGCGCAGATTCAGCAAGTATGATAGACGATTGGCGGCAATGCAAGGGGTAGTACCTGTGGCACTGTATGCACCGATTTGGGAAGAGTCTTTGTAGATAATTTTGTGGTAATCAGCATTGGTAAGACCGATGAACACCCCAGTTTGGCTGCCTAGTAAAGTTTGGGGCACGATTCCAGTATTTTCTAAAGCCTCCCAAGCTACTTCCAACACCAATCTTTGCTGGGGATCCATATGTTCTGCCTCGCGGGCAGAAATTTCAAAAAAGCTGGGATCAAATAGATCTACCTGCTCTAAAAAACCACCCCAGCGGGAGTTCATTTTTCCTGGTGTACCTGGCTTGGACTCGTAAAAAGCATCTACATCCCATCGATCTTTTGGTACTTCCGCGATCGCATCTACTCCATTACGCAATAGATGCCAGAAGGACTCAGGATTTTTAGCTTTGGGAAAACGGCAACCAATGCCAATAATCGCTACGGGTTCCATCTTATTTACCAAATTGATTTGTGAGTAGAAAGGGGTGCAAGACAAGAGCGCCAGTAATGCCTGGCTAGTTTTGCTCGGTTGTTACTCCTTGAGATTGCAGATTGATTAGTCAATACGTACTTCTGTTAGCTGTCTTGAGCCAGAACCGATTTGGAGAACTCTTTAAAGATGGGAATATTGTTTTGAATTGCTTTGTTGATTGAGCCTCCAGCTGCCATAATCTTCATGTCGCGGTTAACTGACCATTGGTAGTCTAAGCGATTAAACAATCTCCGCATTAACTCCAATAGGCTGTGATGATATTTGACCCCTACTTGATAACCTTCGTGTTCCTGACAGAAGCACTTTTCCATCCAATCGAGTGCTTCTTTGGTTTCCATGTTAAATAGAGGAGACTTTAAGAGCTTGTAGTAAAAGAGCATTAACATGGGGTCATCGTAAACACAACGACCGGGTAATACTCCTGAAAGCCCGCTCAATAGGTTGCGTTGGATTTGATAGACTATCAAACCAGAGATAAATTTCTCATAAGCGGTTGGCTTTGGGAAATCCTTATACATATCTCTGGCAATGGTTTGAGAAATCGTTGTATGGAAAGCTTCGTCTAATAAGTGATAGTAAGAGACAGCTGTTGGAGCCGGAATATATTCGCCTTTTTGCTCTAACTCTCGGTAATACCTGACGTAAGGATATTCTTGGTTCTTGAGGATCGCATTAGCCGTGTAGCGCAACGAATAGTACTGACATGCCATAAATGGCGACATACCCCAATGAACAGTAAAAAATCGTAACCAGTAGCGGGATGCGATGCGCCCTGCTAATCCATCTGCTGGTGCGGGAAGCGGCTCACCTTTTTGCTCTAAGTTTCTCAAATACTGTGAATAGTATTGCTTTTTATCGCTCAACATTGTTTTGGCGATCGCGCTTAAGGTATTGTCTCGGTGTACCGAAAAGCGAGAAGTTCCTTGATTAGAGGTGAAATACTCCCGTACAGGCTGAGGGATTAAAAGACTCAGCCAGCTATTGTTGTCTTTTTCTGATTTGCCATAGAGGGAGTTACCCAATATGGTTTTACCGACAATAGCCATTTTCGTTTTGTAACCAATCTTTTGAAAGGTACGAATGTGGTAGCTTTCCTGATCGGTTTCAAACTCTAGTTCATCACAAAGGGTTTCATAACCGCCAACTGCACGAAAAACACCAGCCGTGACCATGTTGTAAATACTTGTACTGGCTTCGCTAACAGCAGTATGGTTATAGTTTCCAACCCAATAAAGATGATTTAAGGCTAGTTTTTGGGTATCAGAAGCAGCATTATAAAGAGGAGTCCCATACAACAGCGAAAGATCGGGATGGCTCCAATAATAATTGCTGTTTTTGGCATAATTAAATTCGTTACCTAAGTCTTTTAGTTTCTCTGTATAGTCTGAGTCTTGATTATTTTGGTAAGTTTTTTCAATGCGTTGGAAGTGCTTTGGCTCCTGAGCTTCTAACGGATCGAGAGTTTTATTTAGAGTCACCATAATTTTCTCCTAAAAGGTTGCGATCGGGCACTGATAATTTCCACTATTGTTAAGGCTAAATATGAAGAGAGTTGAGATTAATTTTCAGCTTTTAACTCTGAAACTAAATGCTTAACTAAAGTTTCAACAGTTGGGTAATCATACAGTAGAGTTGGATCGAGTTCACATCCTAGCCAATCTTCTAAGTCACCTGTTAAACCAACTGCTACTGAAGAGTCTAGACCATAGCGGTCAAAAGGTATTGTGATTTCGATTTCCTCTGAATCTACTTCCAGCAAGTCAGCTACATAAGAAACTATCCATGCTTGAATTTCTGCCGCTGTTGGGATCTGCTTGGGTGCAACTGTAGGTGTGGTATTCACTTCTTCAATATTTTGTACTGTCATGGTTAAAGTCCTTACCTAGTCTATGTTTCAACAATCAAATGTGTTGATTTTTAGTACTGTCCAATTTTTTAGCTGCAATCATGCCTGTCTTAGGAGTATTCGTATTCCTAAGCATAGATGCTCCCATTCTCTGGAGCTATTTGCTAACACTCCAACTCATACCGTTTCACTCGAGAGTTGGGTGTGGCATTGTTGAGGGATGGGCGTTTTGCCCGTCCTTGGTATTTTCTGGAGGGCTGTTCGGCCCACCCCACAAGATTCACCAATCAAATATGAGTCCTATATCTAGTTTGGATTGGTATGATTCTTTTTATAGATGATCACATTCCTGTTCATAGCTGCTTGGTAGGGGTTAACTGTTTAAGAACAGAATCAACCTCTGCTTCTAGATGCTTAAACTTAGCTTTGTTCTCAGGATTCTCACTCCAATCTTCGAGAACATCTAAGGTGCCAGCAAAAAATGCAGTTCGACAAGCTTGACGGCGAATTTTGCCACTGGAGGTTTTGGGAATACTTCCAGTCTTGATGAGTACGGTGGCGAATATATCCAGACCATGCTCTGCAATTACTGCTTGTCTAACATCTTTGACAATTTCTTGAACGTTTAACTTTCGTAAGTAACTCCGCTCTACCTCCTGAACAATAACTAGTCGCTCAGAACCTTTGAAATCGATAGTAAATGCTGCTCCGCAAGCAGGTCTGAGGGCCGGATGGCTTTTCTCAACAGTCAGTTCAATGTCTTGGGGATAGTGATTTTGCCCGCGAATGATAATTACATCTTTGAGTCGCCCAGTGATGAATAACTCGCCATCTTGCAAAAATCCCAAGTCTCCGGTGCGAAGAAATGGGCCTGACGCTCCTGACGTCGCTACCGTTGTGCTAAGTTCTGTATCTGCAATATATGCATGGAAAGTTTTTTCTGTCTCTTCATCTTGATTCCAATATCCTTGTGCAACATTCGGGCCTGCTACCCAGATTTCTCCGACTTGCTCTGAGGTACACAAAGTTAAGGTTTCGGGGTTAACAATAACGACTTTCTGTTCTAGAAGACTTTGCCCGCAACCGATAAATGTCCAAGCAGTTTGTTGTGTATCGTTAACTTTGACAATTCGATTTTGTTCTAGTGCTACTCCTTCGACATTACATGTGATTGGCAATGCAGTTTTCTCACCCCCAGACACGATGAGAGTAGTTTCTGCCATACCATAGCAAGGGTAAAATGCTTCTTTGCGGAAGCCACAAGGGGCAAAGGTAGAGGCAAACTGTTCTAATGTCTCGGCACGGACAGGTTCAGCACCTGTAAACGCAACCTCCCAATTGCTGAGATCTAGTTCAGCCAATTGTTCGGGAGTTGCCTTACGAATGCAAAGATCATAGGCAAAATTTGGGCCTCCACTTGTTGTTGCTTTGTAGTGAGAAACAGCCTGCAACCAGCGCAGAGGTTTTTGAAGAAAATCTACAGGAGACATCAGAAAGCATGGTACTCCCAAATATGGAGGCTGTAGGACGTTTCCGATCAGTCCCATATCATGAAACACAGGCAACCAACCGACTACAACAGTTTTTTCTGTATGGCCGAAAGCCGCTTTAATCATTTTCTCGTTGTACATCAAGTTGTCGTGGCTGACCATCACTCCTTTGGGCGTTCCCGTAGAACCAGAGGTGTACTGGATAAAAGCTAGGGAATCGCCTTTGATGATTTGTTTTTGCCAGTCTGATGACAAATTACTATCTACATTATCGGTAGCTAACCATTGCAGTTTGGAAACGTCTAAACTTTCTTGATTGAAGCTAGCTTGGAGGTTTTGTAATGATGTTGAAGTGAGTACTATTTTGGCTTGAGCGTCGGCTGCGATCGCTTGCAATCTGATTAGATTTTGATTTTTTCTAGGTGGATATGCAGGAACGGCAATAACCCCAGCATATAAACATCCAAAAAAGGCTGCAATAAAATCTAAACCTGGTTGATACAGTAGTAGGGCACGTTCACCGCAAGCATTTAGAGATTGTAAAGAGGTGGCGATCGCTTGTGCCCGTAAATGTAGCTCCTTGTATGTTAATTCTTCTGCTTGTGTGTCTCCATTTTTCAAGAAAGTAAATGCTTTCTGCTCAGGTTGGTTTTGCGCTCTATAACTTAGTAGTTCAACAAAATCTGAGCAATAGTAATTACTATCTGCTAAATGCCTAGACCGCTCACTCATGGTATGAATCCTTACTATACATTGTTTACAGCAATATACTCACTGCCTTTCACTAGGCCGTATGGCTTAACTCTAAGGCATAGTAATATAGCTCCTTCGCCTTAATGAACGAGGTTCGGACGTAAAGACACTGTAAATATTAGTAAATGGACATCAGATAATGGGTAAGGTTCTACCTGATTGCTTTAAGTAAAGCTTTCTTTAAAGGTTAAGAGATTCAATGCTTTTAAATAAACTTTTACTTCCTCTTAATTTCTCTTTAACGCGCTAAACTTTGCTAATGAAAGGTTACAAATTAATAACAGTTAAGTCTATCCATCTTTAGATAGAGGTGTAACCATACTTTAGATAGATGTATTTTATATATGCCTAAGTGTGGAGCAGTTTTTTTGGGCAATCAATTGGTATTTAAGTGCTAAAGATTTTTCTAAAATACAGTCGATAGATGTTTATCATATTGCTACTAAATGGCTTAGATAAATAAATTAAATATTAATAACAAATAACTATAAAAATAAAATATTTCAGCTTTTAAATATTCATATACTAGTATTTTGCAGAAACTTAGTAGTAAAAGTAATAATTAATCTGTGTGAATTTGGCAGTTTTACTTACTTGACAATCTTTAGACTCAAGATCAGCAAAGATATTGAGGGTGTACGGTTGAGATCCTTAAAACACAGACAGTCAGGTGATCCCATACTGGATAGTATTATACGGGGATCGGCCTAATCAATATCAATTCTCTAAATTAAGCTTTAAAATATTGGGTTGAGGCTGACACAAAGACGTGGGGATGGGGGGACGCGGAGAATTTTAACCCCATAAAGTTGCCTCGCCGTACTAGTAGGTTGGGTTGCGCTACTCTTAACCCAACCGAGTTTTTCAGTTTTAAAACATGGCCTAATCCTTTTTTGTTGGTGCATTTCAAACCCACCCAATTAAGGAATTTTTCTTTCACCCACACCCGACATCCTACCCCTAACACCGCTAATTCTTGTAAGACATGCGATCGCATTGATAATTATTCACCATAAAACTTTAAAGTAGAAACTGAGTTATCAAAAAGTCATTGAAGTAGAACCAACAGAGAACAAACTTATGGGAATTTTTGACCAAATTTTAGGTGCTGTAGCCAACCCCAATCAGCAAGGCAGTTTAGGTCAACTAGGAAGCATCGTCAACACTGTCAACCAATTGAGTAACAGTACTGGTACAGACCCTTCAACGATACAATCTGTTTTAGGCGTTGTGGGTAACTATGTACGTGCTTCTTTACGAGATAAACAAGCTACAAATGGTAATGAAGAAGCGCAAGCAGTAGTAAATCAATTTGCTGGCACTTCTCCTAATCCAGAAGCCGTTAATTCCTTGTTTTCTCCTGATATACAACAGCAAGTAGCCCAGACAGCAGCTCAACGCACTGGGTTAGATGCCGGGGTGATTCAGCAAATATTACCTCTAGCTGTGCCTATAGTGCTAAATTTCTTACAATCAGGCGCAAGTGCTGAAAATCTCCAAGCAGGGGGGAATCCGGTACTCAGTTCCTTCTTGGATGCTGACGGTGATGGCGATGTTGATATTGCTGATGCTATGCAGATGGCTAGTCGTTATGTAGGACAGTAGGAGGCGGGGAGCAGGGGGAGATGAGGGAGATGAGGGAGATGAGGGAGATGAAGGAGTAAGAAAGCAGGGGGAGCAGGGGAAGAATAAATAATTATGAATTCCTAGTCCCCAGTCCCCAGTCCCCAGTCCCCAGTCCCCAGTCCCCAGTCCC
>NZ_JCACKM010000044.1:0-48917 GCF_059505385.1 Desmonostoc vinosum | reverse complement strand
GCAGAACTGTGACCATACGTTGGCGCTTTGGCGCTGTTGTAAGGTTGCGGTCATGATTTTATGATGATTTCTATATTAGAAGATTTGTAATAGATTGTAAAGAAATATGACGAAAAAATTTACTTAAGTTGTATATAAGTGCAACTTATATACACCCATCGAAAGGTGGTCAACCCCTTCGCTTAATTCACGCATTGAAGCCCCCACGGATTCATCAGTATCATATAGTTCCAGTCAACTGAAGTTCGCGCCTCATCTTCAAGCAGTTTGTACTGTTGGGATAAAATGGCTCAAATCCTTACACAGCAATACTTATATGTTGCAAAATCATATTAGAATTTAACTATAATAATGGGTAAAGCTGCCGCAAATGCTCCCTAATTAGCTACTATGCCTAATCCGCAAAACCTACCGTTCCTAGAGTCTGTTGGTTGGCAACTAAATAATGTTTATCAATTGACAGAGAAAGAAATGCTCCAATTGTATCAACGCAATTGGCATCATCAAACTACTTTCAATAATTTCCAGAAATCCGAAAAAGATTTTGTTCATTATTTAGCCAAAAAATACAACTCTTGGATCTTGCCAGATTTAGAAATGTTTCACCTAGAACATCATAATAAAATCCTGAAAATCCTTAATACTTTTAATCGAGAAGTTCTTCAAAAAGCTGATGCACACTTCGCAGGTGGTACACTCTTGGCGTTAGAATATGATGAATATAGGCTGAGTAAAGATATTGATTTTCTCTTCCCCTACGGAACTGAAAATTACAGATATTTAAGAAACTTGGTGTACGATGAAGGAATTGCTGCATTATTTCAAAGCCCAACAGATATTCGATTAGGTGAAAGTACAATAAATCAATATGGCATCCGTTTTCCCGTTGCCGTCAACGAAACGAATATTAAAGTAGAAATTGTAGCCAATGGAGGTTTTATCTTAGACCCTCCTGTTTATCCGAATTGGGCTAATATTCCTTGCTTGAGTACAGGTGATAGATTCACATCAAAGCTTATGGCTAACGCCGATAGATGGAACGATTCAAGCACACAATCTAGAGATTTAATTGATTTAGCAATATTGCGCGTAAATAATGAAATTACTTTACGGGCAATTGCTAAAGCTGAAGAAACCTACGAAGTGAAAAAGCCCCTAGTTAAAGCCATCAACAATTTCATTGAACGAGAAGAATATAGAGATAAATGTTTTCAACAGTTGAATGTACCTGAAAACAAAATTCCAGTAATAATGAATGGATTAAATTTGCTTTTTGTTGATTTTAATTAAACGCCATCTAAATTACAGGCTTCATCAGGTAACTCCACACCCCCCACCTGGACTAAACAGATAACTTTGATATGTACTGATGCTTAACGGGACTTAAACAAAAATCAAGCCCAAATATAGCCCAAAGTGGCTTTATAAGCAGCAAACAGGTCACGATTGAGAGTCAACCAATCAAAAAATCGCTCTTGTCATAGCTGTTCTAAAAGCCTCTAAAGCTGTCGCGCGAGTACGCGCGCCCGCTACGCTAACAGTAAATGTGTTCAAAGGTTTGTTAGCCCACCTTCGTCTTAACCCTCCAGTTAACTGATGCCGCAGATAGGTCAAAACAGCGTCTCCCGTGTCTCAAACTCTCCTTGCTCTGGTCTTTCTAGAGGTTCTCCTACCCAACCACCAATCACTTCTTCAAAAAAACCAGGCATCCACTCTCTTTTTGATGGAGTTATGGGTTTAATTATTACTTCTACTTCAATATCACCACTGACTATCCCTGCTGGAATGTCCAGATGCAAAACTCCGTCAGCCCCAACATGAGAACATAACTTAATACTTTGCATTACTGTTTTCTCCTAGTCCTTGCGGGAAGTGAGAATTACGTGGTATCTCATCTATGATGCCGTATTCTTTTTCAATCACACCCAACAATTTCTCTTCCACCGCAGTAAGATAAGCCCGATTCAGCTTACCCAATGACTGCAATAGATTTTTGACCGTCTCCAAAGAGCGAGTCGGAATATATTCGAGTAAGGCGATCGCAAAGGAGCTGCATCTGCTGGCACTCTTAGGGCAGGTAATCGAATGACTTGAGATGCTTCAACCCAACTGTCAGCTCTCCATCCCAGACCCTTACAGTACAGCTGAAATTATTTACTCTTGTGACGATAGCCCAACAGCCACCCTTACCCCTAAGTTCCGGGTTGTCCTTGGCCAGAATTTGGCAAACTTCACCGATCTGGTAGGTATTGGGTACTTGCGTTCGCTCCATAATGCGCTGCACAACATCTTTGACGATTCTACCAGTTGGCACTTTACCACCAGCTTCTTTGACTGCGGACTGCCAACAACTAACTCTGTCAACTCAGGAATTTCGACAGCCGTCACCGTGATTGTTGCTGTAGATGGGTTTTCTTCTTGGGAAATATCCTGGTTTACAGGGTTATCTGGCGATGTTGAATTACTGGATGAAAAAGAAATAGCACAAAATAAAAATCGCTTCTTCTGATGAGGCGATGCAGAAGTTCAAGGCGATCGCAGAATTTTTCGGTCTACTGACTGTGGTTGGCGGTTGTCGCTCAAATGTAATGTTCCGATTTGGGTTGATGCGGTCAGAATTTAAGATTTCCAATTTACGCAAAGACGAAAGTGTGTATCAATCTTTTGAGGAGTTTTTGTCATTAGTCAGTTATTAATCAATCTGTTGCTCTATGTATCGACGTGAAGACTATAAACTTAATAAATTCTAGTTAATCTTTCAATACAAACTTTTAATTTTTCAGCTAAAACCCGTACATGAGGTTCAGACATAATACTATCATGATGACCAGGAATATCATGGATTTCTAAACCGCCAGCAGCTAATTCTTCCCACCTTTCCAGATAACGAGTATATTCTTGAGTTTGTTCGACCGCTCTAAAAAATATTAGTTTCCCTGGATAAACTGTAGGATAATAATTTTTGTAAGCAGTCGAGATCGCATCTATCACCGCTAAGTTGAAAAATGCACGAGGTAAAGGCAGATTCCTCCTCACATAAAATTGGTAAACATTTTCCTTAATTCGATTTTGAATTCGGCGATTAATCTTTTCCCAAATAGATTTTATCTGCTGTTGAAGTGTCAAATTAGCAAAAGAGCTACGGCTGCGCTTAATCATATCCTTTAAACTCAATATAGATTGATGGATATGAGACAACTTTATTTTGATGGGAGATACAGAATTTACACCTTTATTTGCTGGAGGTATCATTTTCGGAGGATAGGCATCAAAAATAGTTAGTAATTCAACAGTCTCTCCTTGAGCATAAAGTTGTTGTGCCATTTCATAAGCTATTACACCTCCTGCACACCATCCTCCCAGAAAATATGGCCCGTGTGGCTGAACAGTTTTTATTTCTTTAATATAATGAGATGCCATATTCTCAACACAGGTATGGGGAGATTCTATACCATCTAAACCCTTTGCTTGTAATCCATAAACTGGTTGGTCTGCATCTAATTTAGACAACAAATTCAAGCTATATATCAAACTTCCGTAAATAGTATGTATATAGAAAAAAGGTCTTTTTGAACCATGAGGTTGAATCGTAACTAATGAAGAACTAGAAGTAGAAAATTCTTCTTGACGAAGTATATTAGCTAGTTTTTTAATTGTTGGAGCTTGGAAAAAAGTATTCGGAGTAATATTGTTACCTAATATATTTTCAATTTGAGTAACTAGCCTTATAGCTAATAGAGAATGTCCTCCTAAATCAAAAAAGTTATCATTCAATCCAAGGGGATGAACACCCAACACATTTTCCCAAATTTTGGTAAGTTTTAGTTCTAAATCATCAGATGGAGCAGTATATTCTGCCGATTTCAACTTGTTAAAATCAGGAGTGGGAAGCGCAAGACGATTAATCTTACCATTAGGAGTTAAAGGCATAACATCAAGTACAACAAAAGCAGCAGGAAGCATATAATCAGGTAACTTCTGCTCCAAGTACTGTTTTATTTCATTGATAATAGCCCCACCTTCTCTAGGAATAATATAAGCTACTAATCGCTTCTCTCCAATCATATCTTCTCTAGCAATGACAACAGTTTCTTTAATTTGAGGATGTTGGTTTAATAAAGCTTCAATTTCTCCTAATTCAATCCGAAAACCACGAATTTTAACTTGAAAATCTTTCCTACCTAAACATTCTATGACACCATTAGCTCGCAAGCGTCCCAAGTCTCCAGTGCAGTAAATTCTCTTATTCCCACCCTGCGGGTCTTCTAAAAATGCTGCTTTTGTTAATTCTGGTTTCTGCCAATATCCAAGGCAAATATAAGGACTTCTAATCGCTATTTCTCCATAGATATCAGTTTGTTTACATTCACGATCAAGCAAAATAATTTCTGTGTCTTCAAAAGCATAACCTGCCGGCACATACTTCTGAGTAACTTTGGTGTTTTTATCAATTAAATATTGAAGATTGAAAGAAGATTCTGTTGAGCCTAAACCATTAACAAAAATACATTCATCTGCAAAGAATTTTTGATATAATTCAACATCATTTTTAAGAACTTGTTCTCCTCCCAATACTACTAAACGTACCTGAGAAAGCTGCTTTTTGACAATTGATTCTTGGGAATTTAATATCTCAATAAAATGTCGATAAACCGTAGGAGTCGAATGATAGATAGTAATTTTCTCTACTTCTAACCAATCAACTAAGTGAGCTAAACCTTCTGACTTGATATCAAATGGGTACAGAGTAGCACCATTCAAAAGAGCCGAAAAAATATCAATAATTGCTGCATCAAAACTATAAGATGCAAATAAACTTAACTTGTCTTCTGATGAAACATGAAGATTATTAGTATAGTTTCTAATGAAATGTAGGACATTGCGGTGATTTTGGAGAACTCCTTTGGGTTTTCCTGTTGAACCAGAAGTATAAAGAATATAGGCAAGAGTATCTACTGATATTTCTTGGTTAATTTCTAAAAACGAATCATTAATCTTAATATCATCAATATTAATAACGGGCAATTTACCCTCAACTAATTCTTGAGCATAACTCAAATTTTTGTGATTAGTTAAAACCACTTGAGCAAGCGAATCTTCGAGAATATATAAAACCCTATCTTGGGGATATTTGGGGTCAAGAGGAATATAAGTTTTACCTGCTTTCAGGACTCCCAAAATTGCAGCTATCATTGGTGCATCATGATCAAATAACAGGGCAATCTTACTCTCTTGCTCGTTATTTTCCTCAAGAAGTGCTTGAGCTATCCTATTAGCTTGAGTGTTTAACTCTTTATAAGTCCATTGATAATTTTGAGTTTTGACAGCAATATGATGAGGGTATTTTGTTACTTGCTGCTCAAATCGTGATGGTATAGATTGTTCAATCTCTTGTTTGGGAAATTCTATAAATGAATTAGTAGGACTAACTTGATGACGCTGATGTGATAATTCATAACACTCCGTTTCAGTTAAAATTGAGAAACTAGAGATTGTTTTTTCTGGATAAATAGAAATTCTTTCTAGCAATTTCTGGAAATGCGTTGCCATCCATTGAATTGTATCTGCATTGAAAAGAAGTGTATTGTAAACAAATCGTAGATGAATTTGATTATTTTCTTCTCCTACATAGAGATTCAAATCAAACTTAGAAGTGGTTTCAATAATAGAAATGGGTTCGACCATTAAATCATTAAGTTTGAGAGAATCTTGAGCCAAGGTAACCATGTTAAACCAAACTTGAAATACTGGATTATAGCTGATACTTTTTGCAAGTTTGAGTTCTTCTACTAGCTTTTGAAAAGGTAAATCTTGATGAGTATAAGCGTCTAAAGTAACTTGTCGAACGCGATTTAGTAATTCTCGGAAACTAGGATTTCCGCTCAAATCGCTCCGCAAAGCCAAAGTGTTGACAAAAAACCCAATTAAATTTTCAATTTCTGTGCGATTGCGTCCTACGATGGGAGTTCCCACAATTATATCTTCTTGTCCACTGTAGCGAAAAAGTAATACTTTAAATGCTGCCAATAGAGTCATAAATAAAGTGACCCCTTCTTTTTGACAGAGGGTTTTGATGTTTGCAGTTAATTCCGAAGATAACAACAGAGTATGGGAAGCACCTTGGTAAGTTTGGACTTGTGGACGGGGAGAGTCCATAGGTAATTCTAAAACAGGTAAGGCTCCACCTAATTGTTGTTTCCAGTAAACAAGTTGAGATTCTAAAAATTCATCTGTAAGCCAGTGGTGCTGATACAAGGCAAAATCAGCATATTGGATGGAAAGGGATGGTAATTGTAAGGGATTTCCTGTAGAAAAGGCTTGATAAAGTGCCGCCAGTTCCCGTTGCAATATATCATCAGACCAACCATCAAAAATAATATGATGAATATTAAATAATAGTAGATGCGATTCTGCCTTTAACCGCAACAGTTTAACACGAAAGAGAACATCATTTGCTAGGTTAACAGGTGTTTCTACTTCTTGTTGAGCTATGTTTTCTGCTTCTATTTCTCGCTGCTTATTAGGCAACGATTCTAAATCAATTATAGGTAATTTGAAATCAATATTTTTAGTAATTACCTGAGTTGGTTCTCCGTCTTTTGAAATAAAATTAGTTCGCAGAATTTCATGACGTTGTATAATTTCGCCTATACTTCTTTCTAAGGCAGTAATATTTAGTACACCCTGAAGCCGTAGCTTGAAGGGCATATTATAAGCAGTGCTGTTGGGTTCTATTTGTGCGAAAAACCAAAGACGTTGTTGAGCAAAGGAAAGTGGTAGATTTTCTTGTTGCTGTCTGGGTTCAATTGGTGGCAATAATAAAGAATTGTTAGTTTGTTCGGTAATACCGATCGCTAGGGAAAGTTGCGAAATAGTAGGATATTCAAAGAGTAAGCTTAATGGTATTTCTTGATTAAAGGTTTGTCTGATACGCGAGACAACAAGAGCTGCCAGCAATGAATGTCCACCTAACTCAAAGAAATTTTCATCAATGCCAATATTTTCTACTTTCAGAACCTGACTCCAGATATGAGCAAGAATTTTTTGTGTATGAGTTATTGGAGCAGTATATCTAATTCGATAAGCAGAAAAATCGGGAGTAGGAAGAACATGGTAGTCAATTTTACCATTGGGAGTCAAAGGGAAAGATTCTAAAGCCACGAAAGCAGAAGGAACCATATAATCAGGTAGCTTCTGTTTCAAATAATCACGTAATTTATGGGATATTTCTGATTGTAATAAGGTTATTTCTTTATTACCTATTCCCTCTTTGGCAGAGTAAAGGATAATATAGGCAATTAATCTTTGTTCGCCAGGTATATCTTCTCTAGCGATAACTTTAGCTTCCTTCAAATCTGGATATTGATTTAATAAAGTCTCAATTTCTCCTAATTCTATTCTAAAACCGCGTATTTTAACTTGGTTGTCGATGCGTCCCAGAAATTGGATATTACCATCAGGTAAATAACGAGCTAAATCTCCCGTTTTATACAATTTGGTATTTTCTAGTGGATGAAAAATGAACTTCTCATTCGTTAATTCCGGTCGATTTAAATAACCTTGTGCCAAATCTCCTCCAATATATAACTCCCCAGCAGCACCGATAGGAACAAGATTTTTCTGAGGATCGAGAATATATACTTTGCGGTTTGGTAAGGGACGACCAATGGGAATGTTGGTATAAGATTCGATTGCTGTAATGTCTTGAGGAACTGTAAAAGCGATCGCTGTTATGGTTGCTTCTGTCGGTCCGTAAGCATTAATTAAGCTTACTCCTTTTATCGGGCTATTGTACCACATTTTTAGGGTTTCTGCTGGTAGTGCTTCACCACCGCAAATGACTAATCTGAGTTGATTTATGGGAGCGAAACAAATCTTTTCATCTAGAGACTGCAACCATTGAGTTAAGTAAACAGGAGGAATGTCAACAACAGTCAAACTATAATTAATCAATTTTTGGTGGAATTCCGAGGGAGTTAATAATTTTGCGTCAGCAATGATCAGCGTAGCTCCCACTACTAAAGTTGTTAAAATTTGCTCCAAGGAAACATCGAAACTGACGGAGGCAAATTGTAAAATGCGATCGCTCGAATTGAGTTGGTAGTATTGTATAACATTCTGGCAGTGATGAGCGATCGCTTGATGTGAAATCAAAACTCCTTTCGGTGTTCCTGTTGAACCAGAGGTATAAATAATATAAGCCAGATTGTCCGCACTTATACAACTTTGCAGATTGTTTGTAGATTCGATTGCAATATGTAGCCAATCTGCATCTAAATTCACAACTTGCAGCAAATTTATGAATAACTTATCAGCTAAAGATTTTTGAGTTAAAAGAATAGTAACTTGCGAGTCCTCAATCATAAACCTGAGACGTTCTTGAGGATAAACTGGGTCTAGTGGTAAATAGACACCTCCAGCTTTGAGAATTCCTAACAACCCAATAATTCTTGCTAAAGATGGTTTTAAACACAATCCGACTAATTTATTCGCACTGATTCCTAGTTTTCGCAGATAATTTGCTACTTGATTAGCTTTTTTGTTGAGTTCTTGATAAGTTATTTCTTCGTTTTCAAACACTACCGCAATCGCATCAGGTGTTTTTTCTACCTGTTCTTCAAACAATTGATGAATATATTTATCATTATTAATATTTACCTCACTCTGATTCCAAGCAATTAATAATTGATGCTTTTCCGATTCAGTTAGTAAAGGTAATTTCCAAATATTTTGTTCAGAATCAGTCAATATCTCAGACAATAAAACTTGGAAATTTTTGAGCATTCGCTCCATTGTCAAATCATCAAACAAATCCGTATTATATTCCCACTCACCTATTAACTGCCCATTCCGTTCTTCCATTGACAAAGTGATGTCAAATTTCGCCGTTGTTACTAATGGTTCTAAAACTTCTACATTCAAATTTGGTAATTGTAATTCTCCTATTAGTGCATTTTGCAAAGCAAACATCACCTGAAAAATAGGAGTATGAATGGGATCGCGTTCTGGTTGCAAAACTTCAACTAGCTGCTCAAATGGTACATCCTGATAGGTGTATGCTTCTAAACATACCCGTCGGACTCGACTTAATAATTCTCTAAAACTCGGATGTTCAGCTAAATTAGTCCGTAATGCTAAAGTATTAACAAAAAATCCTATTAATCCCTCAATTTCTCTGCGGTTACGTCCTGCAATGGGAGTTCCTACAATTACATCTTCTTGTCCGCTGTAGCGACAAAGTAATACTTTAAACGCTGTTAGTAAAGTCATGAACAAAGTCACACCCTCTTTTTGAGCAAAAGATGTGATACTTGCAGTTAACTCTGGTGATAAAACGAAGGTTTTTGTTGTTCCTCTGTAGGTTTGGACTCTGGGACGGGGACGGTCTATAGGTAATTCTAATATAGGTAAAATTCCACTTAGTTGCTGTTTCCAATAATAAAATTGTGATTCTAAGTTACTATCAGTAAACCACTTTCTTTGCCATAAACTAAAGTCTGCATACTGAATAGGAAGTTTCGTTAACGGAGAAGTCAAACCTTCACAATAAGCTGTATAAATTGCGTTCAATTCTGCAAATAGTATCCCAAAAGACCAGCCATCAAAAATGATGTGATGAATATTAAATATCAGTAGAGATTTTTCTGCGCTCAATTGCAACAGATGAACGCGAAATAGAGCATCTTTCGCAAGATTAAAAGGCCTTTTTGCTTCTTGTTTAGCTATTTTTGCAGCTTCTATTTCTAGTTTATCATCGGATAGTGATTGTAAATTAATGACAGGTAAACTAAAGCTATTTTTCCAGCTATCATTAATAATCTGTATCGCTTGTTCGTCGATAAAAACAAAATTTGTGCGTAATAATTCGTGACGCTCTATGATGTCAGCGATGCTTTTTTCCAAAACAGCGATGTGAAGTAAACCCTGAATTTTAAAACTGTAAACAAGATTATAAGCAGTGCTATTAGGTTGTAATTGGTCTAAAAACCAGAGACGTTGTTGAGCAAAAGATAGGGGTAGAATCTCTAGCTGTTGTCTTGGTTCTACTACTGGTATTAATAAATTATTATTAGTTGTTTCTGTAATACCAAGATGCTTGGAAAATTGAACAATAGTAGGAAATTCAAATAATAAATGGATTGGGATTTCTTGGTTAAATGCCTGTCTAATCCGGGATAGAACTTGTGTCGCTAGTAATGAATGTCCACCTAATTCAAAAAAGTTATCATCAATTCCAATATTATCTACCTTCAGAACTTGACTCCAAATATCAGCGATAAATTTTTCTGTAGGATTCTGAGGAGCAACATAATTACTTCGAGCAGATGTGTAATTGGGAGCAGGAAGAGCGCGATAGTCAACTTTACCATTATTAGTCAAAGGGAAAGACTCTAACACTACAAAAGCAGCGGGAATCATATAATCAGGTAGCTGCTGTTTTAGGTAATCGCGTGTTTTATATGAGATTTCTGATTGTAATGAGTGAAATTCCTCTTTTACAGAGTTGGGTATAATATAGGCGACTAATCTCTTATCTCCAGGAATATCTTCCCTAGCGATAACTTTAGCTTCTCTCAGATTTGGATGTTGATTTAATAATGTTTCGATTTCTCCTAACTCGATTCTGAAACCGCGAATTTTTACTTGATTATCAATTCTTCCTAGATACTCAATATCACCATCAGGTAAATAACGAGCTAAATCACCTGTTTTATAAAGACGTGCTTCTGGTTGATTATTAAAAGGATGGGAAATAAACCTTTGGGCAGTTAATTCTGGTCGATTTAAATAACCACGCGCTAAACCTGCACCTCCGACATAAATTTCACCAGCTACACCAACAGGTACAGGTTGCAAATGAGAATCTAATATGTAAAATTGTAAATCTGGAATCGTACAACCAATTACTTTTGATGAAGAATTTAAATCGGCTATATTGATGGGGCGATAGGTAACATGAACAGTAGTTTCCGTAATACCGTACATATTCACTAATTGAGGAAACTTGTCTCCATGTCTGTCAAACCAAGGTTTTAAGCTTTGAATATTCAGTGCTTCTCCACCAAAAATAACAAAGCGTAAATTCAAATTACTATTAGAATTACTATTATTACTTAAAGACCCTTCAAATTGTATCAGTTGTTGGAAAGCAGAAGGTGTTTGATTTAGAACTGTAATTTTTTCTTGCAATAATAAATTATAAAATAATTCAGGAGAACGACTTACATAATAAGGGACAATAACGAGACGACCACCATAGAAAAGCGCACCCCAAATTTCCCACACGGAAAAGTCAAATGCGTAGGAATGGAACAAACTCCAAACATCATTCTGGCTAAATTGAAACCAAGGCTGCGTGGCTGCAAATAAACGAACGACGTTACAATGGGCAATAAGAACACCTTTAGGTTGACCTGTTGAGCCAGAAGTGTAAATAACATAGGCGAGGTTATTAGGCTTAATGGCTATTTTTGTTGGTTGACTTGGTGTTTTGACGATATCTTCCCAATCAGCATCTAAACAAACTATCCTAGCTTGATGTTCGGGAAGTTTTTCAACTAAATGCTGTTGTGTTAACAAGATTGAAACTTGAGAATCTGACAGCATGAAAGCTAAACGCTTTTGAGGATAGGCAATATCTAAAGGTACATAAGCTCCACCAGCTTTGAGAATCCCTAATATTCCTATAACCATTTCTAGGGAACGTTCTACACAAATACCCACTAAAACTTCTGATTGTACTCCTAATGATTGCAAATAATTAGCTAATTTATTTGCACGTTGATTGAGTTCTTGATAAGTAAGTTGTTGATTTACTCTTCGAGTCGCGCTTTGCGCGTCTGCAAACACCACCGCGATCGCATCTGGTGTTTTCTCTACCTGTTCCTCAAACAACTGATGAATGCACTTATCTTGGGGATAATCTGTCTGAGTTTGATTCCATTCAATTAATAATTGATGCCTTTCCTGTTCTGTAACAGGGGCTGTAAAATCGTGCAAGAAACCACACCATAATTGTTCAGGATTTGCATAAGACTCTAGAAAAGTATCTTCTATCTTTTTCATAAGTATATTTTTTCAGATTTTTAATTACGTATTAATACTTACAAATTTTAAGTATATTTTGTTATATTCTATATATAGCAAAAATATTTGAAAAGTATAAAAAATCCCCCTTAAATCAATGAAAAATTCTTTATAATCCTCTCGTAAAGGGTGGTTATACGGACAAATTCGGTATAATACCCAAATTAAGGATGTAAAAAAGAAGTTTTCCGTATATTTAGACAAAAATTCGGTGTAATGCTTGATATATTAGGATTGAGAAAAAGATTATACGGAAAGTTTCCATATAATAAATAGTTATGCCGAAACTAATGACGCAAGTTTGTCCTGGATGCGGTACAAGACTTCCCAAATTTAGTAAGCCTACGACACTACAACAATTTCTAATTGGTGGATGGACTTGCTCGAACTGCAAGTACGAGGTTGATTGGTTAGGTAAAGAAGTCAAAAAAACTCAGCCCAATGATCCGAGTGTGAGCGCTAAATACCAAAACCTGAGACGGTCTCGAGCACCACAAACAGAATCGAACAAAGAGACCCCCCAATCAGGAGGTATTCTGTTCATCCGTGATGTAAACTCGAACGAACAGAGTGTGATTATCGGAAAAGAAGAAGTACCATTAGATAATAGGTTCGGTAGTAGCATCCTTGAAAGTGAGCATGAATTTTCTCAGAAAGCTACTCGAACGATAAGATTGAACAGTAGCAACGATGTTAGTGGACAATTCAAGGCTAAAATCTTGACTGTTTTAGAAGCAGAAGTGTGTGCAGGCTTGGCTCAGAGTTTGGGAATAGATTTGCAGCAAGAGGAATTTCGACGAGTCACCCTTCGACTGAAAGCTGATTCAGGTAAGTCAGTCTTGTATCGCATTATTTGGCGGCAAACTCAGCGCAGTGGAGAAGCTGAAGTTAAAGTCAGGGATCAAATGATCAGAGTTCCTTACGTGGCATTGTATGGATTAAGTTACTCTGTAGAGAGCATTTTGCAGTGAAAGTAAGCCAATAAACTCCGCTAGCTGACTCTGGGTTTTACAAGGATGGTCGGAGTCGAGTGAAGCTCTGTCTCTGTTAGCATGCGAAGTAAGAGCGCGTTAGTATGGGGCGAAACCGATCGCTCAGATTAAAATGAAGGGGCACAGTTGAAATGAGGTCAAGCTTATGACAGCGCGACAACCCCGATATAGTAAAGAGGAATTTGCCCGACGTGGCGACGAAATCTACGAATCTCAGGTGCGATCGCAAGTCGAAGAAGGCAACCACGGCAAAATTGTGGCGATCGACCTCGAAACTGGAGACTTTGAGATTGATTCGAGTGAAATTGCGGCTTCTGATCGCCTCGAAGCTCGTCATCCAGACGCTCAAATTTGGATGGTTCGCATTGGTTCCCGGTATGTGCGTCGATTTGGTGGACGTACAAAAACAGCGACATGATTACGGGAATCGTTAATGCTGATTTTGAACCAATTATCTCACTCTCACTGCAAGGCTCCGATGGACGAATCTATATTCCAGATGCGATCGTAGATACAGGTTTTAATGGTTGGCTTTCGCTGCCTCCTGAATTCATTGCTCAGTTGAACTTAAGATGGAAAAGGCGAGGGCGAGCGATTCTTGGGGACGGAAGTGAGTGTGTTTTCAATGTCTATGAAGCGACCGTAGTTTGGGATGGAGAGCTGTTGGTGATCCCGGTTGACGAAGCTGACTTAGAACCTCTCATTGGGATGTCGCTAATGGAGGGTTATCAGCTAATGGTACAGGTGTTTGAAAGAGGGCTAGTCGAACTTAGCAAAGTCAACACGGTCTAACAATTCAAATGCAGCGGACGGCTGAGAGCCGCTGGTGCTGAGTTCGAGGATATCTGCCGCCGCTGATTTGAGCCGTTAGCTGGCTTCGGTTACGGGTGAAGCGATCGTTCTGATGAAATTCGCGTTGATTTTCCCGCAGGAAAGTTCACTAGTCCTCCAAAAGTTCAAGTAACGTTGAATACTCTCGATCTTGATCAAGCCATCATGGTAACTACTTATGCTACGATGCAGCCAGCCATTTTACTCATCGTAAGCAATTGTGCTAACTGATCAACATATTGCTGAAGCATTGAGCCGCGCTTACGTTCGTGCGATCGCCGGACGTGCCGGACTCAACTTAGCGATTCGGGAATATGATTATGGCGTGGATGGAAGCTTTGATGAAGTCGTTGTACGCCAAAATCGACGGGTTGAATCTGGTTTCTCCCTCAGTTTTCAACTTAAAGCCTCAACCTTGTGCCAACTCGACCCCACTCACGTCATCTACGATTTAGAAGTGAAGACTTACAATGACTTGATTCTCAGACGCAGCATCAAAACCGCAACATCCTGTATTCTCATTTTGCTGGCGTTACCTGTGGATTCAAGCCAATGGCTCATTTGTGAAGAATCAGAACTACGATTACAAGGAACTTGCTATTGGGAGTATCTGAGCGGTAATCCTAGTGGAAATCGCTCCTCTGTCAGAATTCGGATTCCGCGATCGCAACGTCTGACTCCAGAATCTTTGCTAACCTTAATGCAGAATGTCAAAATAGGAGACTGGTGATGACCCCTGAAGTTTTGTCGCACTATCCTCAAATTCAAGAGCTTTGCGTTGCGGAAGTGGTTAATTATCTTCAGCAAAATCGCTGGATGCCAGTCAACTATCCTAATTCACGGCTCCTCGTGTTCGAGAAGGGGGTCGATGATCAAGGGAAACCGATCCAGATTGTTCTGCCGAGCCAAGATGAATATGAAGACAGACCTTATCTACTGGCTAAAGCAGTGAACCTTCTGTCGGTTCTAGAATCTGTTCCTTTCCAAGAGATTGTGAATGCGATTCATGCAGATGTTCATGCTGGCTAAAAATCAACGGCTCCGCACAAAGCTGAAGTTGATCGATGTCCGGGAAGTTGATCGTGAAGATACGGCATAACAACGCAGTGGAGCGGACGGTAGAGAGACTTCGCGCTTCGTTCTAGTTTACTCGCCGCCGCTCACTTTGGTCGTTAGCTGGCTTCGGTTACGGGTGAAGCGATCGTTTAAAAGCTATTTGTCAGAGTTTCATGCTCAGAGAGTGGTTGAAAGCATCGCTGTTTGGTTATGGATAGATAACAAGCACAGGAGTTCAAATATGAGCTTTATTAAGAGATTTCTCTTGATCGTGTCTTTTATTTTTTGCTTTCTAACCGCACTTGCTGTGTTTGGAATTTTGACCGACAGCAATTGCTGATCGCGTAGGATGTGTTAGCGCCAGCGTAGCGCATCATTCTATGAAAAGTACGATCGTTCCTATCCATTCAGTTCTAACCAGTTGCTCAAGTCATTGAGCGAATTGAAATCTAGTAGCGCTTCACTCAGTATTTCTAGCTGATTAAGTGAAAGTGCTTCGATTTGGGTTTGAACTCCATCGGGTAATGAACCTACTCGACGATTCAACTGACGCAAGATGAGCGATCGCTGTCCTTTTGCTTCCCAACTGGTCGTAACTTGCATAATTGCCTCCTTTTGCGTTGCCCCTATTTTATCAATTTCTGCCTGAAAAGTCTCTTCTTCCTTGGCGCTCAGCCGCAGGTAGGTATCGACAAACTTGGAAATCAGCCGAGTTTTGGCTGGATCAAGTTTCAAGGTCACCAACAACCGCAAACACTCTGCTTTCACCCTGGGTCGATCGTGTTTAGTAATCTTCATTTTGCTCATCAACGCCGCTGCTACTGGATTGGAGCTATTGATGTAATCTCGCCAGTTGAGTCGATTCAGTTGGATAGCGCGAAAGCGAAACTCTAGTACCTTGAGGTCAGGAAACTCAATCTTGAAGGTATCTTGCTCGGCTCGATAGGGTTCGTCGTAGGAGAAGATGACGATCGGGTAGATGTCTTTGACATAGTTCTGGTGCAGCCGCGCCAGATAGTAAAACATTCGGCGACCGATTTGGGACTCGCTATAGGACTGCGCTTCGAGATGGAACAGGAACGTTTTGTCTTGCCCAGCCAGTCTGACTTCCACCAGCAGGTCAATGATTTTTTCATCTCCTTCTACCAAGTCAGCAAAATACTCCTGAGGTAAGAACCGAATCGAGTTAGGATCAATGTCTTTAGCAAGGTCGGGCACAAAGAGTTCCAGGAATTCCAAGAAAAAAGTGGAGATCAACTCTTTGAAGTTTTGGTCATGGCTAATGGTTTCTGCGCTTTGATCGGGAGGGGTAGTCATAGTGCATGTCAAATTGCATACATGAAATTCTTGTGTACTATATCATCATTTTGGGATCAAGCGAAGAGAGCGATCGGGCAAGGTGCTACAGAATTGAGATCGGTGGTGTGGCGATCGCCGCATAACAACCCGATTGGAGCGCAATACTGTTCGGTTAAGGGTGAAATAGGTGGTGGAGTCAAGAAAAATAAGTTCGCGTAAATCATACGCGAATAAAATAGCGAAAAAGTTTGTTTATACCTAAAGGAATTCTCAAAAAACTTAATTGTCAATTGATTAGAATATCTTTAAACTATTGAACTATAAATTTACGATGAGCAATTTAGTGTATCGAACAAATTGATATATTTAACTTGCCTTTCTAAGAATTTTAAAAGATAGTTGTTGTCGGCGAGTACGATTATTTCTGTGACTTCGCTTTTTACTCTTAAACTTTGAACGTGCTTTTTTGACTACTCTGGGATTACTTCTGTGTTGTGGTAAAGGAATTTCTGTATTATTCTCTTCAATAACATATTCAATTATGCGGACAGGAATTCGTGTGGCACTCTTTTTTTTCGACTCCCCATCTGGTGCAATCCATGATTTATAAGAGCCATCTTTGAATATTTCACCTTTCTCTTCCAGCTTTTTATTCCCTTTCCCACCTCAAAATCAGGGAACGGACAGCAAAAGTTCAATATCTACACTAAGAACTTTTGCTAGTCCGTTGCTACAAGATTATTAGATTAATCAATACATCAGTCTTTGTTTCATGAGTTAGATCAAAGCAATTAGTGCTTTAACTCCTGCTTCTGCAACTTCCTGAACAGCAGCTTCTGCTAAGTCTTCGATTAAACCTTGAATTCCTTGAGAAAGAGTATCCTGTGCGACAAATCTCCAAAATAGACGCGCTTGAGAAATCTGATCCCAGTTCTCTACAATTTGCTGATTAGCTGTAGAATCAGTCCAATCATTATCACGATTACGTCCAAAAACGGTTATCGTCCCATCAACACTTCCTTGGTGTGACAAGGTATAACCAATTCCAAACGGTGTCATAATCACGACAGCAAGTGCATAATCAATATTGAGAAAACCGCTGTTATGCATATGTCCTGAAAATGTGACATTTCCTTGGGAGCTTATAACCACATCAAGCCATCCTCCGATAGATGCCCAATCTTGAGTCGTTACATGGTTATTAAAATGAACTATTTCTGGTGATACTATAGCTCCGGTTGCTGGCGACCAATTTATATCTCCATGTTGGAAATTGTTAACTCGTCCTTGTCCGAAAAATGAAGAGTCCATTTCGTCTGTTGTAGGATAGCCCAAAAACGAACGTTCCCAACCTATCGAAGCCCATTTATCACGAATTGCCCCATGAACTTCATGCGCTCCAGTAGAAGGACTCCAATAAACTGATCCTCCTTGAAAATGATTGAACCGTCCAATACCATCTGGTGTTGGTGTTTCATCTGTTAGTGGATAACCAAGCAAACTACGCTCCCAACCAATCGAAGCCCATTTGCCTAAAATATCTCCATGAACTTCGTGTGCTCCAGTAGAAAGACTCCAATAAATTGATCCTCCCTGAAAGTGATTGAACCGTCCAATACCATCTGGTGTTGGTGTTTCATCTGTTAGTGGATAACCAAGCAAACTACGCTCCCAACCAATCGAAGCCCATTTGCCTAAAATATCTCCATGAACTTCGTGTGCTCCAGTAGAAGGACTCCAATAAATTGATCCTCCCTGAAAGTGAATAAAGAAACCAATTGCATCAGGACAATTCTGCAAATCAGTAGTTGCTTTTCCTAACAAACCAGTTTCTCCTCCTAATTGGTTATATTTGGCTTTAATTTCATTAGAAGCTATTTGAAATGGAGGTAGTGGTGCTACTGTTATTTCAGAAATATTCATGACTATCAATCTCGATGATTAATGTTACTCGCATTTTGATTAACCCATTTCAAAATTACAGATTAGATATTTTCTAAATTACAGTTTTGTAATTTGGGTAAGCTCAATTTATGCTATATCTCAAAAAAATAAATGAGACAAAAGTCATGTTTATAAATAGGACAAAAGTCATGTTTCAATAGTTACTTCATGTTGTTCCAGATTACTAAGGTTAGCCTTAGCTCGACTTTATCCAAAATTAAGAACTTGGTTTTCTTTATCTGGCAAAAACCCTGGCTTTTTGGCAAATACTTTTTCCATCTCACTGATTTTCGCTTAAGTCCAAAAAGTAAAACTACTGTCCCACAATGGTTTCGGCGTCAGGTTTTGGGTTTCGTAAAAATGGATAAAGTCGAGCTTAGAGGATGTTTGAAAAGTTGTGAGTGGTCACAAATTATGCTAACCGCCTAACCCAGATTTCTCACAAAGCTTGAAGAAATAGGGGTCAAAAACTGCCATTCAATTAAGGAAATTAATCTGCCTGAAACCATTGTAGAGACGTTACATGTAACGTCTCTACTCCGGGGCATCCTGAACCACCGTTATAAAATTGTTATTTTTAGCGAGTTATGCATTTCCTCCGTAGTAAACATGATCCGCAAGACCCAAACCGTTGTTATACTTATCCAGGTTGGAATTAATTACACTACCAGCCTCTAATCCATAGAGAACATTGGTGTTGGAACTGTAGGGATTTGGCAAGCTGGAGGCACTCGAAATGCCTTGATTCCAGTAAGTATCAGCAAGGGGACTATTAACACTGCTACCAGTCATACTGTTTAATGCGCCATCGCCCTTCTTGTCACCATTTTCGTCTGGAGTTATAGCTTGCAACCAATTGATGCCTTCGTTAATGTAGTATCGAGCATCTTTATCAGTTGTATTGGCGGTGTCAATGGGGTTGCCAGCGAGGTAATTCAACCAACCAGCAACCAAAGAGCGGCCAAGATCGTAACGCTTATCTCCGTTCGGGTGTTGGGAAGCATCAACAATCTGGAGTGCCTGTTTACGAGAATAGAAGAGAGTATCTTCACCTGCATCACTTTTACCATTCCGGTTGTAGTCGCCGATTAGTACACCTGTTTCATATTGCCCGGTCACTGGATCGAGAACTTTTCCAGGTTGTGCAGAATTGGTGTAAGGTGCGAACAGAAGATCGCCGTCAGCGAAATTGAACTCTGTTTTTTGTGATGGTTCGTTGCCTTGAATACCGTCCCAGAAGGTTTGCCAGGTTGTGTTCTGCCAGAAGCCGGGAGTACGTACACCAGGGGCTGATGGGATGGGAGCAGCGAGAATAGTGTCAGTGTCGGTGGCACTGTTGTTGCTGGTATTGGTGTCAGTGAAACCAGTTGGGCCTGCGATCGTAGCAGTGTTGACTAAAGAAGCGGGAGTAGGTTTGAGAATATCCAGATAGCGAATCTTGAACTCATCTTCGGGAGTTGTGTCTACCGCCGAAGCTGCGATGATGATAGTGTTACCCGCATATTTACCTGCATTCACATCTGCCCAGCGATCGCTTGTGAGATTGGTTTCGTTAACTTCGTTGAATCCAAAGCCGTTAAGAATTGAGTCGTTTAAAGTCGTGAGGGTATTGTTATTGTTAAAGTTACCAATCCATACTGAGATATCACTGTCATTGATGACGTATTGCAGATAGGCGCGGTCTAAAATAACAGATTCGGAGAATTGGAATAGGACGTAGTTATCTCGCCCTCCAACGTTATCAACGCGATGAGTTCCGTTTCCATTTCCTTCACTGCTATCGGTAACACCTAAACCACCGCCAGAATAGCTACCCAGATAAGCATTACTCCAAGCTCCATTTGTCCCATCAACGCGGCTAAAGGCACGGGCTGTAACAGTAATACCATCCTTTGTAAACGTCCGAGTATTTCCATCCGTTCCATCCAGCGCACTACCAGGATTGGTAGCGAGGTCAAATGTGGTCAGACTACCTGTAGAACCTGTAGAGACGGGGTTATTAGCTACCGTACCGTTTACCGTATAAGTGATACTACTACCTGCTGTCAAGGTCACGTAATCGTTGATGCTGCCTGTTCCACTGATTTGATTGTCTTTAGCTCCTGCGGTAGCGACACTAGTCCAAGTCACATCGGTAAGATTCGTTGGCATGATATCGCTCACCAAGGCATTGGTAGCAGTCATCAGACCATTATTTTTAGCGACAATGGTGTAGGTAATCTTCTGTCCGGGGGTAACAGTTGTCAAACCATCGGTTTTGGTAATTGACAGGTCGCCGATGTTTTTAATTAGTCCTGCATCAATCGTCAGGTTATCAGTTGTACCGACAGAGAATTGAGCCGTTGTGCCGTTGACATTAACAACATCACTATCAACCGCATCGCTTCCCATTTTGGCGGTGGTAAATCCATCGAAGCCAGTGGGTTGAACGAATTGAACGCTGTAGCTGCTGTTGGCGTTGACGTTGAATTGGTAAAGACCATTGGTATCGGTGGTCGTTGTCCCAATTTGAGTACCTGCTTGGTTAAAGAGCTTAACAGCTACACCAGAAACTCCTGATTCACCTGCATCTTGAACACCATCTCCATCAACATCGTACCAAACGCGATCGCCTATCTTAACAGTAGAAGCAGCAACAATCGTGTCTGTGTCGGTGGCGCTGTTGTTGCTGGTGTTGGTATCAGTGAACCCAGTGGGGCCTGTAATTGTAGCAGTGTTGTTGACAGAGCCACCGATTTGAGTCGTTGCTTTGAGGATATCAAGAGATTTGAGCTTAAAGCTATCGTTGGTATCGCCGATTTTAGCGGCAATTACCACAGCGTTACCTACAATGTTATTCGCATTGATATCTGCCGTGCGGTCAGTGCTACCACCGTTGTTGAATTCGG
Organism: Desmonostoc vinosum; assembly: GCF_059505385.1. NCBI lineage: Bacteria > Bacillati > Cyanobacteriota > Cyanophyceae > Nostocales > Nostocaceae > Desmonostoc > Desmonostoc vinosum. The sequence continues at coordinate 27,820 of NZ_JCACKM010000044.1, read as the reverse complement.
TAAAGCCGAAGCTATTGAGAACCGAATTATTTAAGGTAAGGTGATTGGTGTAAGGATTGTTGAAATTACCAACCCAGATAGAGATGTCACTATCCCCACCGTCAACGTAAGCTAATGCAGCTTTGTTAATAACCACCGACTCAGAGAATTCTAGCAAAACGTAGTTGTTAAGACCGGAATTATCGATGCGATGGCTTCCACTATTACCATCTTCAGTGCCATCAATTACACCTAAGCCCCAACTGCCGTAGATACCCAGAGCAGCGGTATTCCAGGTTCCCGTGCTGGTGCTACTGAAAGCACTGGCGTTGACAGAAACACCATTAGCAGAGAAGGTGCGAATGTTACCCACAGTACCATTGCTCGAACCGCTACTTGTCAAGCTAATGGTGGTGGGAATGGTGTAGGAAGGAAGCGGGTTAGCGGCTACAGTTGCATTCACCGTATAGGTGATGCTGCTACCGGCTGCTAAGGTGACGTAATCGTTGATGTTGCCTGTTCCACTGGTTTGATTGTCCGTTGCACCACCGGTAGCTACGCTAGTCCAAGCGATATTGGTCAAATTGCTGGGCATGATATCGCTCACCAAGGCATTGGTAGCAGTAATCAGACCATTATTTTTAGCCACGATGGTGTAGGTAATCTGCTGTCCGGGGGTAACAGTTGTCAAACCATCGGTTTTGGTAATTGATAGGTCGCCGGCATTTTGATAAATTCCTGCATCTAAAGTCAGGTTGTTTTCCCCAGAAGCCAGGGTAACAATTTGAGTTTTGCCAGTACTGGCATTAGCATCAGAATCTACAGCATCATTAGCACCTATGTTAGCTTGAGTAAATTGATATCCCCCAGGCAAATTAGAGAATCCGACTTGATATTGTTGACCTGGTGTTAGTCCAGCGAAGTTGTAGTTGCCATTAGCATTGGTAGTTGTGGTGATGGTGGTATCGCCAATGCCGTTGATGATGCCATCTGATCCGCCGCTAGTTAGGGTAACAGTTACACCACTTACTCCCGTTTCACCTACATCTTGAATGCCGTTGTTGTTGCCATCATTGAATACAAAATCTCCCAAGGATGCTGTTTTGTAAAACCCGGAATCGATTGTGGTATCATTCTCCCCAGCAGAGAGGTTAACTACATCGCTAATCAGTCCATTACTGTCAATCGCATCATTACTACCGATATTGACGGGACTAACACCATTAAAGCCATTAGGTTGTACAAATTGAACTTTGTAATCTCCTGGTTGCAGGTTGGTAAAGGAGTAGAGTCCATTACCATCTGTGGTTGTGGTGGTAATGATATTACCTGCTGTATCCAACAGGTTGACTGTGGTATTGGCTATACCTGCTTCCCCTGCATCTTGAATCCCGTTGGCATTTTTGTCTTCAAAGACAAAGTTCCCTAAGCTGGCTAGTTGTACTAACCCAGCATCTAATGTGCCGTTAAATTCGCCTGATGTCAGGGTGACTGTTTGGGTTAAACCAGTTGTGGAATTAGCATCGCTGTCTTTGCTATCATCCCCCACATTGGCTGTGCTGAAGCTGTAACCTGTTGGCGATGTAAATTTAACTTGATAATTTCCAGGGGTTAAGCCGCTAAAGCTGTAACCACCATTTGCATTTGTGGTGGTTGTAGCGATGACACTACCAGTGACAGGGTTAATTAATTCTACTGTTACCCCTGCTACCCCTGCTTCACCTACATCTTGAATGCCGTTGTTGTTGCCATCATTGAATACAAAGTCTCCCAAGGATGCTGTTTTGTAGAACCCGGAATCGATTGTGGTATCATTCTCCCCAGCAGAGAGGTTAACTACATCGGTAATCAGTCCATTACTGTCAATCGCATCATTGCTACCGATATTGACGGGACTAACACCATTAAAGCCATTGGGTTGTACAAATTGAACTTTGTAATCTCCTGGTTGCAGGTTGGTAAAGGAGTAGAGTCCATTACCATCTGTGGTTGTGGTGGTAATGATATTACCTGCTGTATCCAACAGGTTGACTGTGGTATTGGCTATACCTGCTTCCCCTGCATCTTGAATCCCGTTGGCATTTTTGTCTTCAAAGACAAAGTTCCCTAAGCTGGCTAGTTGTACTAACCCAGCATCTAATGTGCCGTTAAATTCGCCTGATGTCAGGGTGACTGTTTGGGTTAAACCAGTTGTGGAATTAGCATCGCTGTCTTTGCTATCATCCCCCACATTGGCTGTGCTGAAGCTGTAACCTGTTGGCGATGTAAATTTAACTTGATAATTTCCAGGGGTTAAGCCGCTAAAGCTGTAACCACCATTTGCATTTGTGCTAGTTGTAGCGATGACACTACCATCAAGGGGGCTGATTAATTCTACTGTTACCCCTGCTACCCCTACTTCACCTACATCTTGAATGCCGTTATTGTTGCCATCATTGAATACAAAGTCTCCCAAGGATGCTGTTTTGTAGAACCCTGCATCAATAGTTCTGTTAACCTCTCCACCAATTAAGGTAATAGGTGCGGAGGTCAAATTATTGCGGAAGTCAGCATTGGAATCTAGAGATGTGTTGCCTTGCAGGTAAGGACTGACTGTATTAAAGCCTGCTGGTAAGCTAAATCTCACCTGATAGGTACTGGGCAGTAGCGGTCCAAACTGATACCAGCCCTTCTCAATTTGTGTTGTGTGGGGATTGTCTCCAGTAAGAGTGGTGCCAAGAACATTACCCTTGCCATCAAGTAACGTAACTGTTGCACCATCTATTCCTTCTTCATTAGCCTCTTGAACCCCATTGGCATTTAAGTCATGCCAAACGAAATCTCCAATACCTGCTGTCTTGACTTCCATCAAAATCGGTTGCAGGTTGGCACTTTTAACAATTACTCCAAAATCTTGCCCTGCTACTGGTACAAAGTTAGTGCCATTGGTTACAGCAAAACTCACTAACGCATCTGCTTTCTGCTGACTATAAACTTCCAATGAGTCGTAGTCTGCGTTATTTAATACAGGTGTTTCTCCCAGCAGTTTCCAGATAGCTAGCTGTACATCACCCCAAGTGTAGTCAACGTTATTGTAGCGGTATTTGTCGTTGACTAGGTTGGTTGCTTCTGTAACGTTATTTATCAACCAGTTGATTTGCTTAAGTTGATTCAGGTATTGTTCAGCAGGCAAATTGGTTGTTTGTGAACCTGCATAAAGGATACCAGCGGGTATGTTGCCGTAGCTGGAATATACACTAGCTTGATTATAAGTACCTCTACTAACTGCAACGGTACTATTAACACACCAAGCGTCATAGACTCCATTCAGTTGTCCGCCATTAGTGATGGTGACATTTATGTAACTGGGTAAAAGAGATGCTGTAGTTGTTGATGTGTCGTAATCAGTGATGATTTCTGTTGCTGTAGTTGGTAATATTGAGTTGAAGATTGAGAGATTGTTATCTGCCATAAGTTTTCCTCTGGGCATTTATGTTAGTTGGTTCGACACTCGTCTTGAAAATCTCACGATTAAACTTAAGTAAATATATGCATTTACTTGTTCTTTTATATAACTAGTAGTCTGTCAAACTTATTTTGACGGTTAGAGAGATGGGATAAATCGCCATTTATACAGAAAATCTATCCGTCTAAGCGAACGAAATCATCAAACAAGGGATTGTTGAAAGCATATCTGTTCGTCATATTGGAAGATTGCTTGAAGAAGCAGAACTTAAACCCCACGCCTTGTCGCTACTGGTTACCCCCCTGTGGAGGAAGAATTTGACGCAAAAGTGGAAGACATAACTGCTTTATATATCACGTACTAGTTAAAGTATTGTTAAAGCTGAATTGACGAGTATCTATTTATTTCCTTCTTAGTTGCTCCCTGTTAAAATTTCCTTACTACCTACCTAGGCAAGTAGTTTCGGAAATAAAATCTGATTCCTAGATGCATATATCTTGACTGTCTCTCTCAAAAAAAATAAGCGTAATTATCCTGAAATAGTAATTTGAAGCGATTTAACGATTTTTTTACCAAAACTTAAAAATCAAGTTTCCCAATAATATATATAGAGAGTTAATTTACACAAACTCAATAAATAATGTTGTATGCAACTTTTAGAAAACTCTTATTTAAGAAGCATTCTGTAGATAAGCTATTTAGATAAAGACAAAACACTTATCGACAGAATAGTTACTATGACTAGGGTTTAGTATTTTGCGAAATATTAAGTCGCACATCGCGTTAAATATGTCTGGCATATAAATCTTAAAAAATCAATAAAATTAGCGTTTTGAGTCTTTAATTAAATAAATATTTTTTGTGTAATATGATTTTTATCAGCTTGATAAAAATCATAAAGAAAGCTTTAAAAGGATGTGCTAGCTACTGAGACTGTTACGGAAACTGTCGTCAGGGGCGTGTGACGTGAGAAGTGCCATTACTTAATTTATTGACTTCTCAATACCGTTGCCAAAAAAAGAGTATGAAGAGGTAGGGCTGTCGTAGTAGAGTTATTGTCTTCCCAAACGACAACCCAAAAACTACGATGGGAGCAACGCGATTTTCTGAGATCGGAACAAAAACAAGCGATCGCTAAAACATAGATTTAAGCAGAAGGTGATTTTATGAACATTAAATATACTGAAGAACACGAGAATTAATCTTGATGAGTTATTTCAAAAAGATTGGTAACAGTTAATTTGATAATAGTTAAACTTTAATACTTAGTTTTAATTCAGACAAAAACACTAAATAAGGCGAGAACTGAAGTATAAAATGTTCAAGCACTGCTGGGATTAAGGAAAGAATTAAAAATAGAGTTACAAAAATTGTCCTAACTGCAAGCTTTGAGAATGTAATTACACTCTCGTACAAAAATTTTACATAGACTCATCCGCGAATCATGAAAGCTTACCAGGAGAGAGTTAAAATAGAATTGACTAATAAATAGGTACTCAATACCTGAACAGTACCTATTTATTGGGTATAGTACCTATTTCTTTTGCCAGCGTGCATCTGGGCCACGCCCTAAACATTCAAGCCGTCCCTCAGTACGTTCTTGGCGTAAAATGCGGCGAATTAGATCAATCCCTACTATAGGACATTGTGATTGTAAATCTTTGATAGAGAAATCAAAGGGCATATTACGAATTGCATCAAGCACCATAGCAGTTTTAGCACCCTTGGACTTGGTAACTGACCCAACCCGCTCCTCAAAGTCCCGGTACGCCGACAGCACAATCACTCCTAAAAAATACTCCCACCAGGACAATAAGCTATGTTGGCTAATATGCCAGTTCTGCGATGACTGGTAAAGCGTATCGTAGTAACTTTCCTTAGTTAGTTCTACAATCCGCTCTAAGCTAATAAACCGTCCTACCTCGTAACCTGCTTTGTATAGCAATAGTAGCGTCAGCAGACGAGCCATGCGTCCATTGCCATCAGTAAAAGGGTGAATGCATAAAAAATCCAGAACATAGGTCGGGATTAGTAGTAGTGGCTCAATTTCATCGGATTGCCAAAGGGTGTTGAACCGTTCGTGCAAGCTTTCCATTGCTGCTGGTGTAGCATAAGCTGGAACTGGGCGAAATCTGACTATTTTCGTGCCATCTGGATGAGTTTTACTAATTTCGTTGTCTACTGACTTCCAGCGCCCACCTTCAACAACAGCAAACTGATAAAGGTCACGGTGCAGTTGTAATACTACATTTGGTGTGAAAGGGATGTAGGCGTAGCTAGTGTGAATAGTCGTCAGCACATCTCGATAACCAGCAATTTCTTGTTCGGAGCGATCGCGCGGAGTGGTTTTTTCGGCTACCAGTTCCTTAATGCGTTCTAGTGGAGCGGTAATGCCTTCTATCCGGTTAGAAGATTCGGTACTTTGAATAATCGCAGCTTGCCGCAAGGTTTCCAATACCTGGGGTGACTGTTCTTTGAATAATTCCTGTTTGCCTTTATACTCACCAATCAGGCGGATAGTACGTAGTAAATTTTGAGTAATCTGCTGATATTCAATAAATCCTGGTTCAAAGGATTTCATCTCGAATTTTCCCGGATATTCCCTCTGTACTTAATTTGCCCATGTAAAGTTATTCCATCAAAAATTACCGAAAAAATGGGTCTAAAGCCCCGTCCCAAAATAAGTAGGCAACGTCAAGACCATGCTGTGAAATTAGCACGGTGCGTAGTTCAGTCTAACGACTTGATAGCCTACGTTAGCGAAGCGGGGCGCTCTTAGCGCACAGATTTGAGGATTAAAAACATGGCGAAAAATCATTGTTTAGCTAAGTCCGTCAATGACGCATCTTGGTATCAGTTCCGTGTTTGGCTTGAATACTTTGGAAAGGTATTTAAACGAGTTACGGTTGCGGTTAATCCGCAATATACGAGCCAAGATTGCTCTAGATGCGGTGAAGTTGTTAAAAAAACACTATCCACTCGCACCCACGTTTGTAAATGTGGTTGTGTCATGGATAGAGATGAAAACGCTGCTAGAAATATCCTTAGTCGAGGATTGGGTACGGTAGGGCATACCGGAACCTTTGCACTAGATGCAAGCAACGCTTGGGGAGATGAAACCTCTACTTTTGTTGGTGAAAACCTGCATGAGCAAGTTATGTCTTAGATTCAAGAATCCCCCCACCTTCAGGTCGGGGAGTGTCAAAAAGTAGATACACGATTTAGTAGGTAACAGCGATCGCTTGATTGTAATTAATTTTGGAATCAAGTGATCTAGGAGTAGTCGATTGCTATAACCACGATAAATACAAACTCTAGTCATCTTCGCCAATCTTTTCAATCTTAAATAGATCGGCAGGTTGACAACCAAGCACTTCGCAAAGCTTGGCAAGCTTTACAAAAGTTTCTGTACCTCCTCTATCTCGCTCCCAATTACGGATTGTCGAAGGGTCAACACCAACTAAATCAGCAAGCTGGCGCTGAGTCAAATCTTTCTGCTTACGCAGTTCTGCAACTCGTGACACGAAAATTTCTCCCATGCGCTATTTCATAGCATCATCTTAGCGTTAAAATCTTCGCGCTTAATATTTGATAGTGCTAGAAGTTCCTCTTTCACAAAATGGTCTAAACTGTTGAGATAGACATTAGCGAAAAATTGACTGGTAAGGTTGCCAATAGGTAAGCCTTTGTTGGGTTGTAATGGGGAAAGTAAATCATCACCAGGAAAATAGTCAATTACAGACTCTTGGGGATTGCTGCTATCAATAATTGTGTCTAGTAACCACAGAGTATCTTGACATTTTAGTTTGCGACGCAGTAGAAATTTCAGAATTTCGTGATTAATACTAGGGAAATATTTCTTAATATCGCACTGCAAAATGTAGCTGTTGGAACGCGCAAAATTAGTAAAGCGGTATAAGGCTCGGTGAGTCCCAAAGCCTAACCGATTAGCATAGGAATCACTGATAAAAGTTTTCTCAAAAATTGGAACTATAATATTGCACAAAGCATGATGTACTACTCTGTCTCTGTAAGGGGCAGCAGATATTAAACGGCGTTTGGGTTCACAAATTTCAAAAGTTTTGTAGCGTCCTGGTTGGTAAGTTTTTGACTCTAATTCATACTTGATTTTGGCTAGTTCAGATTCCAAGTTATAGTTGAATTGCAAAACATTTTCACGAAACCGCTTTCCTTTTTGTGCTTGACGTGCAGCCAGCACTAAATTACCAAAGTCTGTAATTTGTAGATAGAGATTACCATACCGTTTCATTTATAATTACCTTTTTGGCGTTGCTGTTTCATCCAACCACCCAATTCATTACCAATTCCATTGATTAGTTGACCTGCATATTCATAGCGTCGCTCATCAAATTCCTGAAAATCAAATAGGAGTCTGGTTTGATGCCGTAGGATGTCTAATTTAGCATTTAATATTTCTAACTGAGTTAGTTTTTCTTGTGCGTATCGTGCTAATATCAGACCTTCTAACAGGTCGTAAAGTATCGTTATCATCCTGTCTCCCAAACCAAATTTATGTCTTCTGGGTAGACGATTGATTATCGGCACGTACCATTTAATCAGGTCATAGGTTTTTTGGATGATTGGTAAATCTTGCATTCGCTCAACAAATTTTCAGTTTGCACAATTCTCTTGACAAAATCTACCATTTCTTGGATACTGTTCATAGTCGTGCATGTCTAAAAAAATATTGACCGCCTTCGGCGGAGGGGAAAAGAAAGCGCAGAGGGCTAAAGAGCAAAAGTGTAAAGAATTAAGTCCTCGCAGCCGAAACCACAACCCGAAAACCGATGTAGGAGTACCGATTGCCCGGCCCGTAGTAGTAACGAACCGCACAGCGGCAATACCTCAGATTGTAGTCCCAAGAACCACCGCGCAGCAGCCGACGTTGATTATCATTCTCACTACGATCTCCCCAAGCGCTGCCATCTTTAGGAGCGCCTTTATAATTTTCGTGCCACTTGTCAGCGCACCATTCCCAAACATTCCCATGCATATCGTACAACCCAAAGGCATTAGCTACTTTAAAGCTACCTACGGGCGTAGTTTTTTGATTGCTATAGTTTGCTAACTTAGGCGTAATGGTCTTACCAAAGTAAAACTCTGTTGTCGTGCCTCCCCGGCAAGCATACTCCCACTCAGCTTCACTAGGAAGTCGGTAGTGGTTTCTAGCATGTTTTGATAGTCTATCACAGAATTCTACTGCATCATACCACGATATTGACTCGACTGGTAAATCATCTCCTTTAAAGTGAGATGGACTAGAATTGAGTTGGCGGTTGATTTGTGGAAGTGTTGCTACCACACGCCACTGCGCTTGGGTAACGGGGTACTTACTCATGAAAAAGCGTGGTACAGTTACTTCATGTTGGGGTTCTTCAGTTTCATGATGTCCCTGTTCAGTTGACGGTGAACCCATCGTGAACGTACCGTCTCTAATAGCAACCATGTCCAGGGTGACACCGTTACCAAGGTTTTCGGTAAAGTATTGGGATTGCTGGCACTCCCATTGAATTTCCTGTCCTTGGACGTTGACGGTGACAACATCGAATGCAAACACTGGTGGTAAGCGGTCTATTCCACAAGCAATATGTTTTTGGACAAGAGCTTCAAAAATTTCTTTGATGTTTCTGTCAGCGTTTAACCACCAGCCACAACTTGGGTTACTTGGAGCTGGAGAGATAAGAGTACTTTCTCGCACGCCCCAACCAAAACGTCCGATGGAGTATTGCATCCAAAGCAAATCGATAGTACTAAAAAAGGAGTAGGGAAGTTTTTTTATCGACGCGACATCAAACTCACCCTCGCTTTGGAAGTTAGCTACCTTCAGCATAACTTTTACCGTTGACTGAGCGGCTTTTTCCCAGTCTCTAGCTGCGAGGTAATTAGCAAGTTTAATGTACTCTTGCGAAACTCGGTTTTTAACGAAGTAAATACGCTTCTCTCCTGTGTTGCTTCCATTTATAGTCCAGCATTTTGCTTGAGCTAAATAATTTTGAGCTTCTGCTAATGTCGGCAGTCTGTAATAGTACACAGGATTATTTTCATTACTATTTCCACTTTGGGAGAGAGTATAGAGATTAAGCCAGTTACAAAAACCAAGGGCATTTTCCCAACTAATTCCAGTAATGGATTTTTTTGCATTCCCAGGCGTAAATCTAGGTTGACTTAGTTGAGAAGAATCCAGAAAAAGTTGATATTCAGCGCAAGTGATGTAGCCAGTATCTATTTCTAAATTTTCATCAATTGGTTGCAAGTTGTTCAATCGCCGTGCTAATTTCACCTGTGCTGCTAATTTAAAAATTTCTGGATCGCTGGACTCTAACCCAGCATCAAGTTTATCTATAAGTTGTTGCTTGAGTTGTGCATCAATACTCCAACCTTCTTCTTCGTAATCAGAGACAAGTAAGAAAGCATTAACAGATGGAGTAGGCATATCTATAACTGCACGTACTACATTGCGCGCATTCGTAATCTGAGCCGCATAAAGACGGATGGTTTCAGCCCACCAAGTATCATTGATATTTGCAATTAACAAACTTTCTTGATGAGATTTTTCTATCTGAACGGCTGCTAAATATTCTTGAAAACTCAAGTGAGCAAATTCATAAATCCCCAGTTCTTTTTCTACTAACAACCCACAGTCATCGCGAATATGCTTGATAAAATCTTCTGGATTAGCTAAATTTTGAGGAAAGGTTTGTAACATATCTACTGGAATCAAAGATGTTACTTCAGAGATAATAAACTCACGAGTCTTTTTTTGCATCAGTTGCAGTGCTAACACTTGCAAAACCGATTGTTTAGCTTCGGGATTTGTCGTCACATCGGATATCTTCTTAGCTGTTTGTCGTTTTTCTAGTAAAATCTCACAAATTTCTTTGTAAAGTTTGACTCTTTTTCCTGGTAAAACATTACGACGACGGTGAACTGTCGCAATCATTGTGAGTAATAAAGGATTTATCCCCATAGCCCTTAAAGGACGATTCTTCTGAATTCTTTTAATTAAATCATTAGCTTCTGTTTGTGCATCTTGTTTGACTCCTTCATCGATTACCCAATGGTTATCATTGGCTGTTTTTTGCAAATACCAGTGATGCAGAAAATCTTCTCTTTGCTTTTCATTGAAGGGTTGTACTTCTAACTCTTCTACACCCTGTAATCTGGCTGTTTTGTAACCATTGGGTCGAGAAGTTAAGATAAAAGCTGTGTCAGGATAGTTCTGCATTTGTTCACTTACCCAACGACTAATATATTGACGTTGGCTTTGATCGGCTACTTCATCCAATCCATCCAACATGACTAAACATTTCTTCTTGTATAATTTGTCAGCAAACCAACCGGGTGGTGGATTCGGCGGTTTATCTTTTAATCTTTGTTGTGCTACCTGCTGAGTGATTAAATTTGCTAGAGACGGATTATTGCTAACTATTTCCTGACGCACTTCTCGCAGATACAATAACACCGGAATTAATTTTGGTGCTGGAGGATTGATTTTACTTTCTTGTTTGGTGGCGTAAATCAGGGTTATATGTCTGAGGAGTGTAGTTTTCCCCGATCCAGGCGCACCCAGAATAACCATGTGCGGAAAACTGATATTCCCTGCGACATGCTTTGGTGCTAAAAACTTCCAAATTGGAAATTCTTTCTGGTTATTTACTTGATTCGGGTGCTGGTCAATCATTCGCTGACTAATATTATCAACATCTTGGACGGAGATTTTGAGTTGTACAAATACCTTTTCCAAATCTAGTTTTCCATCCCCATCTAATCCTTGTGTCTCAAGTCTCCGGCATTTGTATATTAAAGTCTCGTAATAATCTTTCTGAAATGGTGAGGTTAATTCTATCCACCAGTCTTCAAGCTTGCTCTTAATCCAAGCTGCAACACTAGCTGCACCTTGTCTTTGCCATTCCTGCCAAATTACTGAAAGTTCAGCTATCAATTTCTTCCAAAAATCTTGGCTAGCAAGTATAACTGTAATAATTACTGTGAAAATTAAAGACAGAATTGCTGCTGTTGATTGCTGTTTACGAATAAAATGAACCGTTAGAAACAGTGTCGCACTTGGAATCAGCCATAACAGAAACTTTCGCCACGATTTAGGTAAAATCAGTACAGGCGGTAGTATTACTCCTAAGCCAAACATTCCTATTGATGCATAAGAAAATACTGTAGAAAATTCTGTTGGCACTAGCTTGAGATAAAGCGCTATTACTAGTATCATGCCTCCTACCAAGGGCAAAAAGCCACCAATCCAGTTTTGATTTGTTGTCGCTGAATTCTGCTGAGGGTCACTAGATAGTAAAGTCACAATTAAAAGCGCTACTATACATCCGCCTGTCAACCAAAATATTGTTGAATCTGGAATGTGTAAATCCTGTTTGCTAGGTAATTGATTAATCAGCCAGCCTAAGACACCATTACTCGATATCAACAGCAGTGGTAGCAGCAAAGCTTTGACAAATCTGTGCATAGGGGACAAGTAAACGTGGCGTTTGTTTTATATTAACCCTGGCGGTAGCGCCTACGGTATTCCCACGGCTTTTCTAAATGTTGGATTTGACCACACACCCACCTTGGATGCGATCGCCCTCAATTTAAAGATGCAGTGCGCTCATTATCAATGGTGGACGCTTCACCCACTGCTGAATCTGTGGACTGTGAGCAATTGTTAGATTTGCCCTTTGAACTTTCCGAGGTACTCGATATGTAGAAGAAATCATTAAGATGCTTCCGAAAAAGCCACACAACGTTTTATTCTGGATGGACACGTTAGCGCGATTGCTTATGGTCGTGATGGAAAGCTCTAATAACATCGCCTGAAACCTTTATTCTTTATATAGTTAATAAAAGCCTGAAACAACATGTTTTCATCAATGTACATAATAATCTATTTGCACAGTGCGTAAATCTTAAAATTAGCCCTTTCAAGGTGAATATTTGTACTATAAAATAAATGATGTTTTTAACCTGATTTTAGGTTTTTGGGATTTTGGGTTAGGCGATCGCTCGACTGCTTGTTATCATTAGCCAACGTAGCCCTGTATCCACATCACTCAAACCAAATTCCTATAGCGACACAAGCGACAAGTAAACTCACACCGCTATCAAACCCCGCAAATATCCCTGCACAGCTACAACACTATCAGCACATTAGCTCTCCCCCTTCGCTACTTTTACCCCTTGTAATGTTGGCGAAATGATGTATACGCTCCTTGGGCGAGGCGGTGGCGATTGGGGAGATGAGGCTGCGGTTTTTGCTTGAACACTAAATACTTTCGCATTTCCATTTCCTTTCTAAGACCAAATCCGACCGCGACGAAAAGGTTTATCTAGCTCAGTTTTGTTAGCTTGGGCTTTGAGCATTTCTTGCCACCAAAATCCATAGTCTTCAAGTCCAGTCGCCAAGAGATGTTTGTCAATTTCTTCTACTTTCTTTGCGTTTTCAGGAGTTTGCTGTTCTGTTTTGTTTGACTCTGAGGTAGTTTCTTTTTCTTTAGCTGTGGTTTTGGCAACTGCTAATTCCTGAGATTGAGGAATAGTAAATGGCACTGATGACTGTTCCCAGGTAGCGCCAGTAATAGTGCCATGATTGGCATTGGTGGTGCGATCGCGCGCTATATTATTACTGCCTTCATTTAAAGGCCAATAACCAACTAATCCTGACTCCTTTCCTCCCAGACGTTGGTAGATATGCTTTTGAATTTCTTGTTGAGTACGAGCTACTTTCCAAATGCGAACTTCGGCAATTTTTCCTTGAAAGGGATAGGTTTCATTATTATCTTTGTACGTTCCGATGAATAAATCATTTTCGGGTTCGTAATTAATTGGAGAATTTGAAGTTGCTTTAGTGGCTTTTTCTACACCGTCAATATACACCTTTATCTGCTGACCGTCGTAGGTTCCTGCTAGATGATGCCATTGATTCAGCTTTAAACTATCTACCTTACTGCTCAGATAATGAATTCCTTGAGATCCAGTTTTCAAGGCAAAAAATACACCACTCTTGCCATCGAGAAGCAGACCATATCCACTTTCTTTAGTGGTAGTGTCAAAAACATTAGAAATGATACCAGTCCGTCTCCGTTGAGTCTGACAATAAACCCAAGCTTCTAGAGCAATTTCTTTCTCAATTTTAAATTCAGGTTTTTTGCCTAAGTTGATCGAGTCATCTTGTCCATCAAACACAAGGACTGAATGCAAAGATTTTGTTTGCTCCGTCATACTAAAACTGGAGATAAATTTATAAAAAGATGGTTAGCTTTATACTTGAATATTTTACACCATGATGTACTCGGTTTTTATCAATTAAATTTACTAAAAAATTACTGGCGCGATCGCTCTTTTGTTCGTTTTACACACAAGCAATCTAACTGTTCCCCGTTCTCTCTTAATGTTTGACTGTACCTAGCATAAACTCTCCGACGGAAGATTCTTCGTAGTAATCAATTCCTGTTGCTTTCGCAAATAAATCTGAATTACCTGTACCCAAAGCACAGGGAGCTAAGTTCATTGCCGTTGCCACTAAATAAAAAGTTTGATATAAAACACCAACGTGTTTGAGAATTGCTGCATAAGCCATTGATTGATACTTCCAAAAAAATCGCCCAAATCTAGCAGTAATAATAAGCATAATTTGGGGTATTACTTGCTTGGCACAAGCGTGATAAGCATCTGTAAATAAAACTTCAATTTCTGGATTCCAATTAGAAACAAACTCTAGTTGATGGATATCTGGTTGATAATGATATATTGCGGCTTCTAGTCCTTCACAATAGTTAATCGCCGGATAAATCTCTAATTCATAAATAGCACCACCCCCTGGATAGGGACGACAGCTCAGTTGTCCCAATTTTTCTTTGTCAATTATTTCTTTTACTCTTGCACAACGATAAAGTAACTCTCCTAATTGTTCTATCGTAATTGGGTTTTCACCGTACTCTCGAATTGACCGCCTTGATTCTAAGGCTTGAGTTAATGAAATATCAGTTCTGGCTAAATCTTCTAGGTCAGGTTTATATAATTGAATTACCTTGTCACTTATGGGCGGTTTGACTACAGGTAGAGGTTCAATTTTGTCCAAAAAGCGGTATGTTGCTCCTACGGGATTACTGTGTCTTCCTTTACGACTGCGACTGTGGAATAGAAGATCGTGAAATTCCCATTTCATAATATGAGAATTTTCTGCCTCTGGGGATAACATTTTTGTGGCAAAGAGTAGACTAATAAATTGTTGTCCTAGTTCTTCTGTGATGTCTGAAATTCCCTCTACTAACGTGGCGCTAGTTTGAGGTTGAGATAACTTAGCAATGAGAGCGGCTGCTCGCCAATCTAATGCAATTATTTTAGCTTGAGATTGGGGAAACTCTAAAATCATTTCTTTGCCCACTTGATGTAAATAAGCAAAGCGAGATAGAGTAAATGATTGTTGTTGCCAATCCTCTATTTCCAGACAGTTAAATTGATAATCTCCTGTCATAGGAATAGCAGTAACAAGGGGTAAGACTGAAGAGCAAATCCAGCCAAAATAAGTAAATTTTTGCAAGTAGGTATCAAATTTTTCTCTTTCCTCAATGCCATCAGTTTCTACAATTATCTGTCCGAGTTGAGAAAGAGTAATCGGAGAATGCTTAAGATGATTTAAGGCAGTTTGTAATCCCAGCTTAGGATGAGAAAAGGTCAAGTTATAAAAATTAGATTTCAGGATGATTCGCTCATCTTCTGAAATTAGGTCAATTCCTTTTCCTAAAGAAAGCGTAAAAAATGAATTCATGGTACTGGTAAAAATGTCAAAAACAGTTAACAGTTAACAGTTAACAATTATCAGTTATCAGTAAAGAGTGATGTTTGTTTTTAAGTTTAAGTCTCCTATAGCAATCAAAATTGAATTGTGATAAAGTACGTAGACTTAACATCAAAACTAAAAGTGAAATTTTATTCATTCTGGGCGATTATAAATCGCGGCTATATAGACAAAAACTGCCTGCGCGGATTATTTTATGAAGTCCACGGAGGTGGACTTTGTTTGTGTAGTAGCGAATTCTATTCGCCCAGGAATTTATATTCACTGTTCGCTGTTCACTGATAACTATTCGCTGTTTTAATTTACACAAATGGCATGGGAATCGGATTTAGCTGTTCTTCCGTTAATGGTGCGGGAAACTTACCTATTTTTACAGGCACATCATAAAGTCTTCCTGGCGCAAGTCTCCACCAAAAATGTCGTAATCCTGGTACAATTACTTTGACAACATTTAAGCCGATATCTGGACGAGTTTGATCGAGTAACAAAGTTTCTAATCCAGCATTTTTAGCAATTTCTACACAAGTGATGACATCTTGATAAATGTCATCACTCCAACGTAGTTGATAGTCGTCATATCTTAATGGGGGCATTTGAGAATCAGGAGCCAGGTAAGGTTGGTTTTCAAGAGTTGCTTGGCTCATCCACTCCTTCATTTTCCACATTTGAATATTTACATCAAAATCGAAACCTAACCCCAGTTGATTCATTTCGGTAACTGCTCGCAAAATTCCAATTTTGGGGTCTAAATGTGCGCCAAAACCCATAATAATTTTCTCGTCTTTGCCATCAGTGCGACGAGAGAGAGCAACAAAAACAGGAATGTTTAAATCGGTGGTAATATCTAACACCCACAAATCCCGGTTTTTAGTTCGATATAACTCTTGCAATTCCAACAAGTAGGGTTCGTTAAAAGAAGCCAAATCCACACCTGGACACTTCAGACGGTTGTACCACCAAATCCCCACACCATCCCGTTCGACCAATTCAAAAAATCCTTGAAAAACAGCTTCTTCGAGGGTATTTCCGGCTGCATTGCCATTGGAGTCGGCGCGACCGAAATTATGGTCTTCGGGGAGAGAATAGCCGTAGTAACATAAAGCAGTGGGAAAATATTTCTGGGTTTGTTCGGTTAAAGACCAAACAGGAGTCCATTCAATAACTTTCGTTTCGTCAAAAGGTTGGTAAATCCAATTGTGGGATGCGTTTTTCTGGTTTAATTCCTCCCGATTTTGATATTGATGAAGACTAAAATGTAGACATTGCCCTGGATGAATGGCTTTTGCTGCTAATTCGGCGAAAGTGGCACTGATGCGGGGTTCGTCGCCTTGGTAGATACCTGAATAGCGTTCGATGGCTTCACAAAATCCACTGGCTTTTGATTGACGGTCAGTTTTCCCTTTGCCTGCACTTTTGTGAATCAGGGTGCGACGCAACTTTTCTAAATCGCCAGCAGTCGTCATGCTGTGAACAGCATTGTAGGTATGGATTAAGCTATCGTTGGGGTCAGATGCTCGGACTAAGGCTGTAACTACTCCGGTAATGGGACTGATAAGATGTTTGTAGCGGTTAACTGTTTGGTCGGGGGAGACGGCACGATGTCCGCCATCGCTGGTGAAGTGCTTTTTGCGACTGCTGAGAGTTATGGGTTGAGAAACCTGTTTGCTGACTAAGTTGGAGTCGCCGCAGCTAGGACATTGGGGACGCAGACTCAGGATATGGGTTTGCAGTTCTAGTTTTGTTTGGTCAAAGGTGAGTGCTTTCCCTTCTAAAGTGGGAAAGGGTGTTGTTTCTCCTGCACCTTGTTTAATTATCCATTTGGCGATTTCTGTAGTTGCTAAGTTGAGGGCGGTTTGCAGGGTAGAGGGAATTGCTGCTGCTGGAGGAGGGAGACATTCTTGGAGGTTAGAGGAGTTTTGGTGATTTTTTTGCCGTAATACAGAGGCTTCAACTTCTCGATTGCCTCTAAGACGGTGGGCTAGGCATTCCCAACAACCTGTTTTTTCAGGATGAAAGATTGGCCCTAACCAAAAGATAGTACCAACGGGTTTAATCAGCAGCCAAGGTTGATTGGTTTTTAAGACAATTTGGTTGATTTTACTGAGTTCGGGTTGGAGATAGTCGTCGGTTAAGACTACTAGCAGAGAATGAGGTGGAAATTCCTGCAATTCTCCATCCCATTTGCTAGTTTTTATCCCCACTGCTTCTAGGGCAGTGATTAACGGTTGGGTGGCAAGATTACTAATACAAGAGACATAAACTTGGGTTTGCTGCAAACACTGATAAGCAACTTGGGGTTCTACTTTGAGTAAGCCCCAGAAAACAGCAGCTTCTTTTGGCAGTTGCGCGAAAGTTTCGGTGAGGTAGCCTTTAGCTTGCAAGCGTTCTAAGGCATAGTCTATATGGCTGGGGTCTACTTGCAGTTTATGAATAATTTCATCGAGGGTATGGTTGCCATCAAGGAGAGGGATAAGTTGGCAATAAAGTTCTCCGTTGAGGGCATGGGTGGAAGTTTCGCTTAATAGATAGACGTGCTTGGGTTCGACAATTTCAACGCGAAAATGGGGTTTAATTTGAAGTGTTTTCATATTTTTATGAATTGACTGTTATTAAACTGGTACAAGCCAAACAATTGGTAGGTTGGGTTGATTCACGAAACCCAATATTTCTTAATATCAAGGGTTTATCGCATATTTTAATGTTAAGAAATAATTCGCTAACAGCATCCTAAACTCAACATTTACACGGCTTTGTTGGGTTTTGCGTTGCTCAACCCAACCTACTATTATCTAAACCCAGCACTCTATTAGATATAAAAATAAATGCCAAGAAAACGCCTAGGAAAGAGTTTAGAAGAATGCGCTAAGAGGTATAGAGGATTTTGCCAGAAGTACAAACTAAAACAGAAAACCCCAAACCGCTGCCATTGGGGAAGCAAACTATTTGGGGGTTTTCTCTCAAAAGATAGCTCGACTTCACTTAACACACTCAGTAGAAAGAAGCAGCAATCGAGTTGCCGACCTCCCACCCACCTGTGCCAGGTATCAGAAAACGAATTAGTAGCACAGGTTGTTCGTCAATTTATCGAGGCTAATAGAGCGCAGAATGAGGACAAAAAAAGCTTTTGAGCTTTTTTGGGGGCAAGTGGTATGATTAGGCTGTGCGAATGCCACAAACCCCACGCCACACTACCATGTTATTGTCATAGATGGGGCTACGCCTCCCTCAGAACCACCATAGGCTGAAGCGAATACACCGCCATTGACACCTTCAGCCGTCAACTCTTCTTCTGACAAATCAACAGGCATACCAGCGTGAGAACGTATTGCAGGCTCAGAAAGTTTGGGCTGCAAACGAGTTTGTTTTTGGTTTTCGTCGTGATTTTCTGGTCTCATCAGAGATTTCTCCTATGAAGTAAATCGACTAAAAAGCTTCTCCTCAATAAATTTTTCTTTAAAATTAATCTTCAGAGAAACTTGAAATTTCTTATATCACGATCGCGTCATGCTTAACAATAGATGGTTTTTAAGAAAGAATCATCTATTGTTAATTATTGTTGAGGATAAATTGCTTAACTGTCTTAACTGTCTTTGCTTAAGTTTTTTAACTGTCTTAACTGTCTTAACTGTCTTAATGATTATTAATAAAAAGTATTTATTTGATTTTGTAACAATTTTGCTATTGCATTGTGGTGACAAAAGTTTTATATAATTTTTCAGTCTAGGGAAATAGCTTGAGCGTAATTTTTGCTTGTAATCAATCATGAATTGTGGAATTTTATCTTTAAAATGACTTCTAAGTAATAAAAAAATGATGACTTCTAAGTAATAAAAAAATGCTCAAACTAATATTGTTTAAAATTCTCTAGACTCTAAAACTAAATTCTCTAGACTCTAAAATTTGCGACTGCCTCATGTCTAAAGTCAAGATAATTACTGGACTAACACATCTGTGGGAGCAAACACTGGGCAACTCGGAAATCTGCATAGCAGTGCTGGATGGGTTAGTCGATCGCTCTCATCCTTGCTTTGAAGGAGCCGATTTCACCCAACTTCCCACCTTAGTAAACCCGACACCGATTGCAGATGGGCTGATGTACCAACACGGTACTCATATCGCCAGTGTGATTTTTGGACAGCATGGCTCATCCGTTGAGGGAATAGCACCGAAGTGTAAGGGTTTGATTATTCCAGTTTTTTGCGACAAAAAGCGTAAACTCTCCCAACTCGATTTAGCACGAGCAATTGAACAGGCAGTCCAGTTAGGGGCAGACATTATTAATATTAGTGGCGGGCAACTTGCTGACTATGGCGAGGCAGATGGCTGGTTACAAAAAGCCGTCGCTTTGTGCCAACAGAAGAATATTTTAATTGTGGCAGCAGCCGGAAATAATAGTTGTGAATGTTTGCACGTTCCTGCGGCTCTGCCTGCGGTGTTGGCAGTGGGAGCGATGGACGATCGCGGCCAACCGATTGATTTTAGTAACTGGGGCGATGCCTATCAAACTCAAGGCATTCTTGCCCCAGGTGAGAAAATTTTGGGGGCTAAACCAGGTGGGGGAACTATCCAATTGACTGGGACAAGCTTTGCGACTCCCATTGTCACGGGAGTCGCCGCCCTGCTGTTGAGCTGGCAACAACAACAAGGAGAAAAACCCGACCCCCAAAAAGTTAGAGAGGCTATTTTACAAAGTGCCGTGCCTTGCGAACTAAAAGAGGAAAGCGATCGCCCCCGCTGTTTAGTTGGCAAATTAAATATTCTTGGTGCAATAGAAAAACTCAGAGGAGGAAACATGTCACAAGAAAAAGAAGCCTTGAGCGCATCGGGTTGTGGATGCGAGAGTTTTAACAAAGGCGATTCTTTATACATTAAAGAGTCAGCAGCAGATGGCGAAACATTGCCTTCACAACTCACCAGTTCTGATGCCAGTGTAATGGAATCTGCAAATACAGCAACACCAGCTACAGCCTCTGTTGGTAGTGCGGCCTCAAATGCAATTCCCTCTGAAGTAGCAATGTCTAATCCGAACGTTGCTTCTAACCCTTCTTTGCCCAATACTACCGATCTTGCAGCTTTTCAAAACCTTCTTCAATCCTACATAACAACACAAAATCCACCTATGTCTTATCCTGTTGCTTCCTCAGTTACAGCTAGTCAAGCTCCCAGCGATATCAATCAAGAAACCTTAGTCTATGCTCTCGGTACATTAGGCTATGACTTTGGCACTGATGCCAGACGAGACTCGTTTAAACAATTGATGCCTGGAGTTACCATTGATAATACAGTAGTGCCAGCTAATCCCTACGATGCTCGCCAGATGGTCGATTATTTGGCAGACAACCCCTCTGAAGGTAAATCTTTAATTTGGACGCTGAACCTAGAGCTAACTCCAATTTATGCCATCGAACCCAAAGGAGCTTTTGCTAGAGATGTCTACGGGGTTTTGCAAGAACTACTCTCTGGACAAATTCAACCAGAAGACAACGAAGATTATGTAGAGCGCGTTAGCATCCCCGGAATTATAACTGGACGTACCGTTAAATTATTTTCTGGGCAATATGTGCCGGTGATTGAGCCGCAGAATACACGGGGGTTATATGGTTGGAAGGTCAACACCTTAATTGGTGCTGCCTTAGATACAATTGGTACTCAGGTGGGAGGAACAGAAGAAAGCAATGTCCGCAGAACCTTGGGCGGATTCCTCAACCGCATCTATTATGATTTCCGCAATTTAGGAACGACTTCTCAAGACCGTGCCTTGAATTTTGCCACAACTAATGCTTTCCAAGCGGCGACAACCTTTGCTCAAGCAGTGGCAGAAGGCATGGAACTCGATACAATTACCGTTGAGAAGAGTCCCTTCTGTCGATTGGATAGCGATTGTTGGGATGTGAAATTGAAGTTCTTCGACCCAGAAAACAACCGTCGCGCCAAAAAGATATTCCGCTTTACTATTGATGTCAGTGACATAATTCCTGTTACCTTGGGCGAAGTCCGCACTTGGTCGAGTGCATATTAAGGTTTGGCAATGCAATATTTAAATAACAGTATTCAGACAAATGCACCGCCTGACCCCCATTTACAGATCGTAAAAACCTTATACGATGCTAGTCCTGTTCCCTGCGATCGGGCTACTCTTCAAAGTACAACTTGGGCAGATTACGGCGATAGAGACACCGCTAAATCTCACAATCTCTACTACGCTCAACAAGCTGGAATTAAGTCAGGAGATTATGTCCTAGATGTCGGTTGTGGCATTGGGGGGCCAGCAATTGATATTGCTAGCACCATTCCCCATGTCAAAATTGAAGCTATTAACCTATCCTCAGAGCAGGTTCAGCAAGCTAGAGTACAAGTTGCTAAAGCCGGACTGAGCGATCAAATTCGGGTTACAGAAGCTGACTTACACAATATACCCTTCTCCGATGGTGTTTTTGATGTGGTGTTGATGCTTGAGAGTCTCGGTTACTCTAAAACAAGACAACAGGCTCTATTGGAAGCTTATCGGGTCTTGCGTCCAGGGGGATCTCTTTATATTAAGGATCTTTTCTGCAAAGAAGGGTTGTTATCTCCCATAGAAGAGCAGGAATTACCCCAGTTCCAAGCCCGTCACTTATACAACACTCCTCGGCTGAGTCAGGCTTCCGAGGAAGTGCGTTTAGCTGGTTTTGAGGCAATTCAGGCGAAAGATATCAGTGAAACTGTTAATTTTGATAGATTTCTCGCCTTCATAGCGAAAAATCAAAAGTTTCAAAATCTGCCACTGATTGCTGGAGAAATTAAGGCTCGTAAACCCGTTTCAGTTTCTTATGTCAGTCCCAGCCATAGCCTGGAAGTTCCCATCCAAAGTCAAACCAGTCGTTTAGTGTATGCCCTGGGTACATTAGGCTATGACTTTGGAAGTGAAGCGCGGCGAGATTCTTTCAAGCAACTGATGCCTGGGATTGCGATTGATAACACAGTAGTTCCAGCTAATCCCTACGATGCCCGTCAGATGGTGGATTATCTAGTAGACAATCCTTCAGAAGCTAAATCCTTAATTTGGACGCTGAATCTAGAATTAACGCCGATTTACGCCATTGAACCCGTTGAAGCTTTTGCCAGTGATGTTTATGAAACCTTACAACTGCTGTTAGCCGGACAAATAGAACCGGAAGACAGCGAGAATTACATCGAACGGGCAAGCATTCCAGCAAGGCTAACAGATAGAACAGTTAAGCTGTTTTCTGGGCAAATTGTCCCAGTCATCGAGCCAGAAAACATCAGGGGAATGTATGGTTGGAAAGTAAATCGACTTGTTAGTGCTGCCTTAGAAACGTTGCAGTCCGAAGTCGAAACAGTAGACGAACAAAGAGTGCAACGGACTTTGAGTAGCTTCCTCAACCGCATTTACTACGACCTACGAAACTGGGGGCAAACTGATAGAGACCGGGCGCTGAATTTTACAGCAACCAATGTTTTTCAAGCAGCTTCTACCTTCGGCGAAGCAGTGGCGGCAGGGATGGAACTCGACAGCATCGAAGTCTACAAAAGTGCTTACTGTCGCTACGATAGCAACTGTTGGGATGTAAAGTTAAAGTTTTTCGATCCAGAAAATAACCGTCGGGCTAGAAAAGTTTTCCGTTTCACCATTGATGTGCGCGATATAATGCCCGTAACCTTGGGCGAGGTGCGGTCTTGGACTGTACCGAGTTAAGGTGATTATTTATCAGATATTAACTTTAGGAGAACTATGAGATTACCAAAGCTTGCTCCTCCTGTGAAAAGACCGGATATCATTTATCCCCACCGTTGTGTAGACGTAATTAATGGCACAGTTGAAGATTTAGTTGGCATTCGCATGGATTTATTACACGGAGCTAACTATAACGATCCTCCAGCTTTTAATTACAGTGCTTGTTCTCAATCTCCCTATGGCTGTGGTGGCTGGAGAATCTAATAACAATTATTTAGTCCACTTGAGCGAACTTGAGTTATTGCCTTGCACTTCGAGTGTAAGGCGGGCTACCCAATTGACTTGTTGAAAGTCTCTAAAGTCATATCTTAAACATGACTCTAAAAAAATATTTTTTAGTGTATTTAATGCCCACTAAAAATTCCCAAATATTGCAGGTTAATAAAATAAACTATGGTGACTTTTAACACAATCCAAAATAATAGCGAGCGGTATTTAGAATATATTGGTAAACATAAACGTGCTTTTGATATTTACGAAGATCTCTATCCCCTAAAACTTTTTGAAGATTTTGTACAAGTGCAGGGCAAGCAAGGAGGTCTGTTTCGTTGCGCCTGTAATGTAGATCGAGATAGTTTGTCTCCAGCTCGCTTTGCCTTGATGTTTCCTTTGCAAGAAGAACTTCAACTACTTTATAATCCCCAACAACACCTTCAGGTAGCCTTTAACTTCTTTCGTCAAGTAGAAAGTCGAGCAGAAGTAAAGCTTGGTTATCATCTAATTCAAAAGTTTTTTAGTACTCATTCTGACTTTCGGGGTATTTTTGGTATCGGGGTTGGTGTAGATGCACAAACAAATATTGGTGACTCGCGCCTCAAGTTGTTTATTTGGCTAAAAAATTCCCCCGAAAAGGTGGAAACAGCCATTGCTTTGTGTGGCGAGCAAACAAAAATGCGAGCATTTTTAGTCAACGATATACTGTTAGTAGGTTTTGACTTATTTTTAGATGGTCGCAGCGAAATTGAGCTTTATCCGACCATCACGCGAGATGAGTTACAAAGAGTTGATATCCGCAGTCGAATAATCTCTCTTTTACCCCCCTGTGCTTTGCCACTACTCGATCAATGTGAAATGTTGCAAGTGGGCATTAGTGCAGCCAATGAAAGTAATATTCTTTATTTTAGCGATGTTTTAGATCCCAATAGCTTTATTGATAATCTTGGCAATGAGATGGCTAAAAAAGTTCATGCTTATTACCGACATCAACCTGTCAGACATCTGTTAGTTGGCGTTCCAGAAAAAGACTTTTATGCTCCTGCAATTGAAAAAGTAAAATTATATTATTTTATGAAATAATATATTTAATTATAAATAAAAACCTAATTTGTCCAAACAATCTAAAAAATTAAATCAGGAGAATCACAATCATGGCTAAGAAGCAAACCCCAGAAAACTCAGAATCAACTCCAACAAAACAGTCAGAAGCAATTTCCAAAAAAGTTGAATCTCACCTGTTGGCAACTGGTTTAGAAGACTACGGTTTTTGGTGGCAAGAAATGCTCAAAGCACAAGCAACTTCAGACAAAGAACGCAAACCCTTCCGTCGAGGTCGCATTTGGAGTTAACACCATCGAGAGTAGTTTATACCAATTTGTAACGCTATTCTACTAAAATGCGATCGCACTTGTAATTTAGCAATAAAGTAGCGATCGCTTCCATTGATGAATGGCACAAAAACGCTGATCGAATTTGAGAGAATTGATATTAGCATGTGAAACTGCGATCGCTATTATACTCAGGGTGAACGCATCTAAATTTTACAAAAATATATTGATAAAAAACTAAACTCATGATTCCAATCCAAGAATCGAATTTATAGCGATCGCTTCTTTCTCATCTAAGTAAAAAATAGTAATAATCGAGACTTAGTAATAAGTCAATAAGCTATACTTAATGCGATTATTTAAGAGTTTATTGATAATAGACTACTCTTATATGCAGTCCATTGTGGGTATTAGCCGCACCGTTGATTGCTGTTTCAATCAGCAATTGACTCAAAACTGAAGCAAAACGACCGATAGCTTCTGCCAGTCGTTCGACCGCTTTAAGATTGGTCGCAGATTGAGTTACTTGACGCGCAGATCCTCTCGTCTGCCATAACTCTTCCTCATAGTAGCGCCCATACTCCTGTACGATTAACTTTGCCAGAGTTTCAGCAGTTATCTCTGGATGGCTTGTTAAATGCTGCAAAATAGACGTGTAAGGCCAACCATACATCGGTTCTACTTCTTGCGAACTCACCATGTAATCTCCATTGGCCCGCAGTTGGTATGCTACTTCTATCATGCTCATGAGACACGCATCCATGCCAATTAGGTTCACCTTCTGCCCCGTCAGTTCCTCCACTTCCAGAAAAACCTGTTGGAGTTTAGCATTGTCAAGAAAGTCCAAAGAAGAATCATCAAAACAGATCGCTCGTGACTCTTCATCATCTAGTTGCAGCACTTCCGTAATTGAGGAAAGGAAAAAAGCACGGGACAACCGCCGATGATTTCGGGTAAGGGAACGCACTTCATCTTCACTTGCCTTAATTTCAACACCACGCGATCGCGCAAAAGCATAGATATCGTCTTCCTTCCAGCCAGTACCATGATTCCACAGGATTACTGCGTAGTTTTCTGCTGGATAATTCTCAATTCCCCAAACAATAAAATCTCGCAATGTGCGAGGATCGCCTGTATTCTGCTCTGGGATATTTTCAATTTGCCTGGGTTCTGCTGAAGGGCGAATATATATGCGGTATGTGTGTTCTCTATCAGAAAGAGTATCCAACTGCACTAGCACAGCTACCTCTGGTGTAGAGCCAACTGCTTCCATTTCTGCAATATCTTGATAGCCTTGTGCTTCCATTGGGGCCATCAGGCGTTTACCTTGCAGTTGCTCGAAAACCTTACCGTTGTCTCCAGCCATGTAGACCATCATAGTCCAGCAACGATTATTGTGGGTCATGTTGAATCATTCTGCGTTTAAGGTTTCTTCTTTTTATACAAATCTATTGCTGCGATTACCGAAAATTACACAAACTGTTAGTTGATTATTTTGCTTTTGAGTTCGGCAAGTAGTTCCTCTGCTTGGTTGACATCGCGTTTATTAATAGCTGCTTGCAAGTTTCCTAAATTTTTCAGTAGGAGATTATCAGATGTCTTGTCTTGATTAATCACACGTTGCAGTCGGATTATTTCTTCTTCTAATTGAAAAATCCGATTAGTCACAGCATCTTCATTTTCATGCACTTTCGCTTCTTCAAGTTTCTTGTTTACCTCTTGCTGAGTTAAGCGGTAGAATCGGTCAAATGTTTTCTCAACAGGTTGCCCATCGGTGGTAATATCTTCTGCTAACACATGAAGAATGCCATCGTGGTCAACTGTAAACTTACAATTAACCCTAACTTCCCCAGCCAGACGGGCAGTAGCTAGGTTGAGAACTACCTCACCGATAAATTCATTGTCCCCGGCAATCGGTCGTTCACCTTGATAAATGCGGAAGCGGATACTCTCTTGCCCATCGCGCTGGGTAGTAAAAGCTTGGGAACCCCTGCGCCACTATTGCGACTTAATCTCATTAAATCCGTGAATAAATCTTGACATGGTTCTACAAAATTGACCCAAGTTTGACCATATAAGCCAATATAAAAACTGCTATGCCGCCTAGCTGTACGTCCAGATTCTTTAACACGACCAACATATTTTTGGACACCTTTACGTTTAATTTGTTGTCCAGAGATGGTGGCACAAGTGTAGGCGAAGCTCCGAAGGGAGCCGCTTCGCTAACGCTATCAATAAAATGAAAGATATTAAACCACACGATATTCCCCAAATATTAGATGAAGCGGTTGGAGGCTGGAAGGGATTGAAATTGAATCTGCGGCAAGGGTTAGAAGGTGCTAGTCGTTTCTATACTCTCCTCGTTTCTTCATTGGGCGAGGCTGTTGGCGTGGCTGATGGCGAGCCGTTTTGGAACTCCTACTTGAGGCAGTGGCAAGTTTTAGTTAACTTCGAGAACGGGTGCAAGTCTGTGGTGTGTAATTGGTTAGTAGGGGTGTAGGTCATGTCCTCTCCCGACTAATTACACCCCACACCCAAAAACCTTATGAATAGTGGATTTGCCAATAAATCGTGTGCCATTCCTCTAGGGCTTTGCACGTATCTACAAAACGTGCTGGATTTACATACTTGCTCTACCCGGATACAGCATCAGAATTACGTTTCCACTCCTGCTTTAGCAATTCCTGGTAAGTCTTTTCTCTCATCATCGTCTGCTGGTAGAGCATGAGCAAAAACTCTTTAGCTTGTTCGCCAGACAGCTGTTGCACTTGGTCAGCAAAGATTCTCAGGCTAAATTCTTGTTCTAAAGATAATTCAATCGGTTGGTTCATCGTTGGTTCAATCGCCCAACAAGGCGAAAACTAGAGGGATTATACTGGCTACTAATGCGCCCTAAGTGAAATGCGGTTGGGAGCTTGTACTTATGTATTCATAATATTTTGGAAAGTAATGACTCTTGATTCGGTTTTCTTCACCGAATAAAATGATGATTACCACACTCAATTAGATATTAAGAATCATTCCGGTTTTTTCTAGTTTTTTAGTTTGGAATATCGCCAACAACAGTAAGAACACAGGGAACGGAAACGGCACCAGGAGCAAGAAAGAAATGCAGCTTATGCGGCTAGAATGCACACGCAGTCATGAATTCGCCAACAGTATCATACACTACATTTGAAGGGGTGAGTGTAGGGTATGTTGTTGCGAAGTTATTATAGTAAAAACAGATACATTTTGTAATGTCGAATCGATAAAGCAAAATATCTGTTGCAACACAGTAAACTCAGCATTGC
>NZ_JCACKM010000043.1:0-49509 GCF_059505385.1 Desmonostoc vinosum | reverse complement strand
CCTCATCTCCCTCATCTCCCTCATCTCCCTCATCTCCCTCATCTCCCTCATCCCCGGTTGGTGAGCGGAGTCGAACCACATCCCCCTCACCGAAGTCGCTTAACCTTTGACACAAACAACTTGCTTGAGCGTTGCTACAACTTCCACAAGGTCAGATTGGTTGTTCATCACCTCATCTATCGGTTTATAAGCACCTGGAATCTCATCTAGTACACCTTCATCTTTGCGACACTCTACGCCCTTTGTTTGGGCAATTAAATCATCAAGAGTGTAAGTGTTTTTTGCCTTATTTCTAGACAGTAGCCGACCAGCACCATGACTGCAATTATGCACTAGAATTGGCGTGTAATATTCAGTAAAGACAATGTAATTATGATTGTCTTCTACAGTAAAGTTATAAACTGGTAAATATTTTTCACCCGCATCAACTTTAATTACTCGATTCATAGCCAAGCTATCATCAATAAATTGCCCCTGAAATTTGGCAACGTTTACCATTTTTCCTGCTTTGGCTAAAGAAGTGAGATCATCACACTTTAATTTACCTCCAGTCAGAGATTGAGCCAAAAGTAATTTATCAGCATAGAGCCTTTGTGGTGGTTCATCTATGATCAGGCGCTGGCAAATTGTGCGTAACTTATTTAAAGTTTCATTATCCCGGAACTCTACTACATAGTTATTCCGATTGCGGTAAAC
Organism: Desmonostoc vinosum; assembly: GCF_059505385.1. Lineage (NCBI taxonomy): Bacteria > Bacillati > Cyanobacteriota > Cyanophyceae > Nostocales > Nostocaceae > Desmonostoc > Desmonostoc vinosum. The sequence goes on along the minus strand of NZ_JCACKM010000043.1, from coordinate 48,813 downwards.
TTTGTAAGCCACGCCTAAAGACAATAGCGCAGTAATCAAGATGGTAAACATTGGTTTTTTGCTAATACTAATAGATACAGTATTTCTGTTATGTGTGCCATCACCATCTAAATATCCCGCGAGAAAATAAAGTGCCAAATATGGATTAGCTAGCAGAATATTAGATAAATTTGGAATAAGTTCCTTGACTTTTTCCACGAAGGATAAGTCACTCACAGTTATTTCAACTAGTCCCCAGCCAGTGATTGCTTTTCCTCTCAAATTAGCATTTCTGGGTTTTTGGGTTCTGAGCGAAACTTCATGAGTGTATGAATGCAAAAGTTTCTCTAAATATTTGACAAACTCTTGCTTAGATGGTTCTGAAGATTGGTAGATACGTACATAAGCATTTAAGTATTTACCCTCGCGTGGTCTACTATTTATTTCCGGTGCATTTTTTCGCTGTTTGAGATGAATTGTACCGTCTGCTAAAATCACGCCAAGTAAATAGTAGAAGTTTATATCTTGTTCTTCCCATGTTAAGTTAGAGCGAATATTAACATGAGTAGGTACAATTGCGCCCCCGGCGGCTAAAGCTATGTTGTCAATTGGCTCATATGTGAGTTTTCCTTGCTCATAAGTAGCAAAAGGATGATCGGGAGTACAAGTAATTGTGTTGTCTAATCTGCGTCTAGTTTGAGAAAATGAATACGTTTGTACTAAAGCAAGGCGATCGCTTTGCTCTAAGATACTCTTGGCCTCAAATTTTTGCAGTTGTTGGTTGTAGGATATTAACTTAATCGGTTGCGATGAATTAAATACATCTTCAATATTCATCAACCCTAATTCTGTTAATACTTGAGTCCCCGCTGGAAAGCAAGAACAGAAGCTATGGGCATTACCTTTACCTTTAACAATGAAAGATTTTGCCCCCATTGAACCAGGGATAATTCCATAATCTTCAGTCTGTGCGCGTACTGCACCCTTACGAGTAACGTACACATCTTCATCAAAATGCACTTCTTTTTCGGCGTAATTGTGATGACAATTTACCTCTAAAAGGGGTTTGATTGCCTTGCCGCCAGCTAGATGTTTTTCAACAATGCGCTTGAAACGCGCCATCATCACATCGCGGTTGACACGCGCGTAGTCTTGCGCCCACTGCAAATCATTCCAGTATGCACGGAATTCTGGCGTCCCAGCCACAAAGTATGATAAATCAGGGTCAGGTAAGTGATTACCTGCCAGCTTGAGTAATTCTTTGGCTGTGTGAATATGGCATTGAGCTAAGTTATTGCCGATGTTGCGCGAACCAGAATGCAACATTAGCCAAACTTGGTTTTCTGTATCGAGGCACACTTCTAAAAAATGATTTCCACCACCGAGAGAACCCATTTGTCTCATTGCTTTGCCTTGCAAATCTTGCACTCCTGGATGCAAGTCTTTGAAGTCACGCCACCTTTGCCAATTAGTAACAGTTTTTTCTACATCTTTGTTTTCGCTGAACCCAGTAGGAATTGCTGCTTCAATATCCAAGCGGATTTTCTTGAGTTTGCCTTCCAATTTTTCAGCAGTAAATGGTGTTTTGATGGCACTCATCCCGCAATTATGAACAAACACCCCAGCTGTAAGCGCAAAGTTATGGTGTTCCGGTACTGTGAGACAGTAAACATCCTCGGTGTAATTTAGAGAAATTACTGCGGCAACTTTGTGATTGCATTGATGTTCTTTTGTAGGATGGTTATGGAGTCCGATAGGAGTTTTAACTTCCATTGCACAAATTTCGCAAGTATAGTTGCGATTAGCAATTTCCTGAGATTTTGCTCTCCCTTTTTCACTCGTGTTGTATTTAACTAGATATTGCTTACCCCGACGACCATTATCTGTAACTGCATTTTTAAAATGTTCTGGCTGCTGCTGCATATACTGGAGGATGTTTTTAGTTCCTCGCTCTGCATAGGTTCTCTGTCCCTCAAATTTGGTAATCTTGCCAAGCAACCCAGATTTGGCAATAATCCAGTGTGCTTTTTGCCATTTGCTAGAGTACGGCTGAGCAATCAGGGTATAGCCATCTTTGTCAGTTTGGGAGTAAAAGGGCATTAAGGAAGTTCCCGCTTGCAGTGACTGAGCTTCTCTATAAGTTCCATCCCGAAGCATAAATTGATGTTCGGGGGTACAGATAATTTCTTCTGCGTTATCTAAAATCACTTTTACAAGTGGGGCATTCCGTCTAGTTAACTTGGCTGTTGCCTTGGCTGCAACGATTCTTCCTGTTGGTGAACAAGCGTAGACTATAAACTCTTTGCCCCAATCCACTAGGTCTTGAATGCGGTAAGATTGACCATCTACCAGAGGAATTAAAGTATCTCCCACAAAGCAACCAATATCAACACCGACAGCAGCAGGTATAATTGCTTCTTTCGTAGCAATTACTGAACCAACTAAAGCACCTTTACCTAAATGTACATCTGGCATCAAAGCTACATGCTTAAACACAAATGGTAGCGATGCTACATTCTTCACCATCTTGATTTCTTCTGAACCCAAAGGGTGATTCGCCCAAGAAAGGACGGGGGCTGGCGTGGTAATTTCTAACTTTTCGTAGGGCATATTTTTACTTGTTTGAATTTTTTAGGCGAAATTTGAAATTAAAAGCCTAGTCAAGAAATTTCAATGTAGGGTGTGTTGTCGCGTAGCGCCGCACCGTCAACAATTTGAAGGCGTAATACACTCTACGAACTACGGATAATTTATATTTTTTCATATATGTACATTGAATTTTTCTCACTGACTTACTTAATTAAAAGCCTAGTTTTACTCTTTTATATAAGTTAAATTTGGCATGATAGTTTTTCAGCAATATATTTATACTACAACTATATTACACAATAATTCGATTGCCAACCTGCCCGCCATCGGTAGAAAATGACTCTGGTAGAATTTGTAAGGAAAATAACCTAAATTTTAACTACTTCTATGGCTGTGCAACAAGATACCATCTGGGAGCGCTTTTTATCTCCTGTATTCCGTCTTTTGATTGATGAGGATAAATGGCGACGTTACGCTGATAGTATTGACTGGGAGAGAGAAAGCGATCGCTTCCGACAAGCCGATGTAACATTTCCCCAGTACTACAGTAGCCAAAATTTTCACGGTATCAAGGATGGATATCTCAACTATCGAGCTGCGGTTTCCTACGATCCGATTACTGAATATGTTCTACCACCCAACGAAACTTTGGTGCGTCAGGCTTTAATTGATGCCGTCAAGGTACAACCACGACGTATCCTAGATTTAGGCTGCGGTACAGGTTCCACTACGTTGATGTTAAAGCAGGCTTTCCCCCAAGCAGAAGTTATTGGTTTAGATTTATCTCCATATATGCTGGTGAGGGCTGAAGATAAAGCCAAAACCGCAGGTTTAGAAATAGTCTGGCAACATGGCAATGCTGAAAAAACAAGTTTCAGTGACGCTTGTTTCGATTTAGTCACAGCTGCTTTGCTATTCCATGAAACACCAAATGTAGTATGCCGGGAAATTCTGCGAGAAAGCTTTCGGTTACTAGTAGCTGGCGGACAAGTACTAACTTTAGATGGTAATCAAAAAACCCTGCGTCAGTTAGATTGGCTCAATAATATTTTTGAAGAACCATATATTCGTGAGTATGCTGATGGCAATATAGATGCAAGTATGGGGTCAGCAGGATTTGAAGCAGTTAGAACCTATGATGTTTGGTGGATACATCAACTAAGTAGCGGTATTAAACCGACGCCAGTCAATAATGCACAGCAGTATACTCGCACATCAATAGACACCACAATAGATAATAATGATTGGGGGGAGCTTGGCTCTCCAGCGTTTGGCATAATGGCATGAGTTTAAAGGTAGTTTTGTTCGATTTTAATGGTGTCATCATTAACGATGAACCAATCCACCTACAACTAATAGATGAGATCCTGATTGCAGAAAACCTCCAACCCCAAAGAGTTGATGAACGTCAAGCTTCTTTGGGACGAAGCGATCGCGCTTGTTTTGCTGCATTACTAAATAATCGCGGTAGAGTAGTTAATGAAAACTATTTGACTCAGCTGCTGTACCGCAAAGCCCAAGCTTATGTACAAGAACTAGAGAAGATAGAAAAACTACCTTTGTATCCAGGTTTAGAAGACTTAATATTTCAAGTGCGATCGCATCATCTCAAGCTAGGGTTAGTCAGTGGTGCGATTCGCCAAGAAATAGAATTGGTACTCCATCGCGCCAAGCTGGCTGAATATTTTAAAATTATCGTTGCAGGTGATGACATTACCACCAGTAAACCAGACCCTGATGGTTATCTGCTGGCAGTCGAACGCCTGAATAAGGAATATCCAGAGTTAAATCTGCAACCACAACAATGCTTAGCAATTGAAGATACACCAGCTGGTATCCAAGCAGCAAAACAAGCGCAGATGCAGGTAGTTGGTGTAGCAAACACTTACCCATTTCATATGCTTCAGCGCCGCTGTAACTGGACAGTTGATTACTTAAGTGATTTAGAACTAGAACGAGTACAAGAAGTCTATTCACGAACTTTGCCACAGCCATCTGTAAGTGAATGTTAGAATACTCTATGGTGAGAGGGCGTTAAGGGGAATTAGCTCAGCTGGTAGAGTGCTGCGATCGCACCGCAGAGGTCAGGGGTTCAAATCCCCTATTCTCCATTCACCTCAAATCCATATACAGCAACCATCTCATTCATTTTTAACAGAGAAATTAGGCGATCGCGTTTTAAGAATGAAATCATGGCGTTCGTTTATACACTATTCTTGAGAAATCGGGACATCTTGCTTGAGTTTATCGTCTCCAAACTTTAATCGTCTGATCCCTTCCTCAACTTAACTTCTCCCACGCATCTGGGACTTTTGCAAGAGGTCTAATCTCTGCTCTGACTACAGAAGCATCCTTATTGAATTTGGCTCTTTTGGCTCTACTTTACTACTTCATTAGCCGCGACCTACACCAGCGCCAGCAGGCGCAAGAGAAACTACAACAGAGCGAACAGCGTTTTCGCGCTACATTCGAGCAGGCTGCTATGGGTATCACTCATGTTGCCCTAGATGGCAAGTGGTTAAGCTAATCAGCATTTAAGCTGCTACAATGAGCGTGTTTATAACGGTTATTTGCTAACTCTATTAATCCTCAGTCTCGCCCTTCTTTACTTCCGCAATACTAGACCTGAATCCTTACAACTGATAATCCGGACAGACTACCAGTTTTTAGCTCAAAATATGAAAAGCCCTCTCTTATGAGGGCATTTTCATTTTACCGGACTCCAAACCCACTCAAAGCTAATTTGAAAGTATGCTGTTTTCTATAAAATTCTGTGCATTCTACTTCGGCTGAAGTCGCCACGCATACTTACCACCACTGTTGAAGTCATTCACACATACATATAACTTTCCATCATCTTGTGTTACTGTTGAACCAAGAGTGAACTTTCCCTGTTTGTAGTGACACCCTTCAAAGGGTGCTTCTGCTTTTAGCTCTGTGTTTAGTTCTGTCGTTAACTCAGGAGATTTCGCCATAGTTGGAGATGTTAGTCCCCAACTCAATAACGTGATTCCACCCAGAAAAAATGGTAAAAAAGTGCGCTTCAGCATATTAAAAACCTCTAAGTCCTAATTTTTTGCTTTTTTGTTGCTTGTAATCTATTGGTACTTCAACTTGAAGAACCATATGATGTAGTTTGTCTCAACGGAGTACTCGTTTTCCAGTTCAAAAGGTGTTCAGTTTCTGCTTACTTCTACCGATGTCGATTAACAAGATATTTATCGTCGTTAACAAATTGTTTGTCGGGAATAGTAAATTCAGCGATTTGAAGGTGAGTAGTACCGGCTGACTGGATTTAACACAATCAATGACGCAACTTTTTGAGTTGTGGATTAACAAATTGTTTGTCGCAGTAGATGTAAAGGACTCAGTGCTGCTAGGATTACGGTGACGCTGTTTGCGCCCACTTGAGTGCGATAGCTCTTTGAGACTGCGATCGCATTTAACTAGGTATCTTTTCTAGAAAACTGTCAAAAGCAATCTTATCAATTAAACCATTCTCTACAAGTATTCGGCGTAAAGTGACCAAATGCACAGCATAGACATATGCCTTTTTTTCATACCCTGGCAAAATTACTCACGCTCCAGATGATGGATACTGAAAAACATGATGTGAGCCAGCAGTAGGCAAGTTAGTAAAACCTAGCTTTAGTGCTTTTGAACGCGCTCAATACATGTGATCGCTCCAAATCTATCAACCAAAATGGCATCACGTTTATGATACATCTCATTATAAGGACTGTTGGAGCGTAAGGCGATCGCTCTGAATTATCGATCTTTAGTCAACTGCGCGATCGCCTGATAAATTGCTGACGTTTCAATTCCGTTACCAGAATTCATTTAATTTAAAATCTATAATGCTTGTATGCTTTATGCAACAAAGTTCAATTGCTTTGTAGTCACTCTATGATTTAGGAATTGCTGATTTTGTGATGTAATTAACATCATAATAATCAATTCTTAAAATCAGATCAGAAAAAATTTCGAGAGATATAATTGAGGAAGAAATCATCAAGCAGCACGTTAATTACATTACATATAAATAAATATTATTCCTCAGTGATTAACCAAGAGGTTCGTCAAACCTTTATAAACACTATGTTTCAACTTTTAAAGAATTTATATAACTCTACGTCTCTATTACTTTTTCAGTACTTACACTATACAGCTAAGTGATTTCAACTACTTAATTTTTGGGTTTATTTGTATAGGCTCAAATAGTAATAATAATAGTTAATAGAAATTACTTAGTAAGTTTACTGATGTTGATGTAGTGCAGTATGTGCAACAGTGTAATTATCGTTTTTGGAAAAACGTATGCACAGCAAAAATTTCACTGTTAGTATCGCAGTGGCTGCATTGTTGATTTGCGTTGTTATTCCTGATTTACGGGGTAGCTACCATTTGGTTTTACCACCAGTTCTCAATACTTTGGTTGTGTTACAAAGTAGCGAGAAGGATGAGAAGAGTAAAAATAGCAGACGACACCAGGAATAAAAGGTGTCGTCTTAATCAGTCAAATTAGAGTTTGATTTTGGTTCCTGCATAGCAGGAGCCTTTTTTAATGTAATAGCAGGTTTGTCTGATCACAACCGTACAACACTTAAATTGTAACTAGGCATCACAAAACTTAAATTGGCGTAATAATACAGCGTTCAGCTGGACTAATTTGCAAAACTTTTGGACGAAAAAACAAAACGTATAGTGATATTAGTCGGAGAGACAATAGCATTAATTTATCTCAAGCGAATTTTAAGATAATCAGTAGTGTTTTGTGGCTACTACTTCTGTTTTGGTCAAGTAATTTCATTATGCTGCTGACTCTCTCCTGGCCAAGTATTTTGTAGTTTTGCAGCAAGGAACTTAGTTTATATGACAGTTGAGAGTGCGGAATGTAGGTTCTAAGAAAGGACTCTGACGGCAACACGCTCCTTGAGTGGAACACTTTGAGGAAACCAACGTTCACCCATTGATCCGTATTGAGCATCTTTAAGTAGCTCTTTAGTATCTTTAGTTCCATTGATTCCAAGCCATTGAAATTTTTTCTCTGAAGCTAAAGCAAATTCATAAAATGCCTTTAACTCATGTTGCTCAAATCCAGAATATCCGATCAGCTCATCAAAAACGATTATCGAGCCTTTTGTGAGTCTTGCACCGAAATAGTCGAAGACAGTTTTAGTTGATGAATAAAGATCGCAGTCAATATGTAATAAGGATATATACTTCTGGTTTTTAGCAGCGATAAACTGAGGAATAGTATCTTCAAAAATACCTATTATAAGAGTAGCATTGCTTTTAACCTGGGGTAATTTTAGTTGCTTAAAAGCTCCTTTAGGGAATTCAGGACGCCAATCGAATGGTAATCCTTCAAAACTGTCAAACCCGTAAACAGTTCCTTGTAACCGATACTCGCAGATTAGATTGAGAGTGTGTCCACTACCAACACCAAACTCTAACCAAAGACCATCTTGATTAACAAGTTTCTCCCTCAAAACATATTGGAGAGGTGAGATTGGCAACTGCATTCCTGACAGAATGCAACAGCTATCTTCCACAAATTTGTTGAAGTCCTGGTGAAAATTAATAATGTTCTCCATCGTTTCTGATTTTTTAGTAACTTACAGTGTATTGCAGATTTATGACTGCGGAGTGCAAAATGATTTAGTAAGGGAGAATTTCAAAGACTCAAATTCAGCCAAAAAAGTTTTTCAGCCTGTGACAAGCTAAATTCAAAGTAGCCTATTATGCACAAAGCAGTTATTAAGAAGATAAAGACAAAGCGTTTCATATTTTTCTCAAAATAATATTTTCTGACAAATTCAGGTTTTACTAATCTCCTTATGGAAATTTAACACTAACCTCTGAATGAATCACTCAGATTCATTCGGAGGTTAGTTGACAGATTTTAGCTTTTTTAGTTTGCGCTTTAGTATTAAGCTGCCACTGAAAATGGCAAAGACTACTGTACTGGCAATTGAAGAAGGTTCGGGGACAAGTGTAATATTGCCAGGGCCTGTGATGGTATTGGTAAAAGAACCAAAACTTGTATTGCTATTATCAAATCCAGTAGTGACTAAAAAGTATTGATTATTGGCAGTTAAGCTCAAGTCACTAAAACTAGATGTACCTTCATCTGGAAAAGGATCATTTCCGTTCAGTAAATTAACTAAAGGGGCAGTTGGGTTAAAGCTGTTTTGGTACAAGAATTGGATGCCCAGGAAAGCTTGAGAACCTACAATATTATAGGAGCCTGTAGTATCAACAAAAAAAGGCTGGCTGTAATAAGGGACGGCAGTACCATTAGTAGAAAGTGATGTCGGTGGGTTAGTGCCACCTTCAAACCCTTCAGTTTCAGGACGGTTAAAAGTTGGTGCGTTTGTTGTGTCACCCGAATATGAAATAGTGAATGCCCTAGAGGGCAGGGTAACACTAAGAGATAGAGCGATCGCAGCAGAAGCAATTGAGATTGAACGTCCTAGCGATTTTTGCCAAAAATTAAATGAACGCTCACTCAAACTCTTAAGCTTGGCTGTTTGTGAAAACTTGGTAGAGTGATGAGATAGATTGTTTTCTCTGACGATGGATTCATTAAAAGCTTGTAACATAATAGTTGTTCCGGGTTATTTTTACAAAACTGAGTACTTTTGTCTTTTGTACTTTTATCTAGTTCCAGGGATGCGCGAGTAAAGCCTGTGAAGTAATACCTAAGCCAATTATGGTGATACATAAGGCACTTGCCACAGGTAACATTTTTATCCTGGGAACTTGAAATGGTAAATTTTCAAACCGATCCTTGGCGTAAACTAGCATCAACCCAATTCCAGTTAGTACCGCTGCTAGACCTAAGCTAAAGGCAGATACCAACGCTAGCCCAAAACCTACTCGTCCCAACGCGATCGCACTTAGCAACACTACTAAGGCTGAAGGACAAGGTAACAAGCCGCCGGAAATTCCCAATGCTAGTAGGCTAGACCACTTCATGGAACTTATATCGCCGTGAGGCGGTAGATGCGAATGCTCATGGTGTACATGGTTGTGGTGATGGTGAAGCGGTAGCGAGTTATCGAGCGTCTGGTGATGATGCAAGTCATGGTGATGTGAATGAGAGACCTGAGTCCCTTGCAATCGACTGATAAATAAATTCAAACCAATTACAGTTACCAGTAAACCAGAGAGTACGCTTAACCAAGGGTACAATTGCTCTGTCAAGATAAACTGCGATGTGCCAAGAGTGACCAGTCCTAGAGCAAATATACCAGCAGTATGGGTAATCGTCATAATCAGACCCAGGAATAGGGCATGTTGGGCATTACTGCGGGAACCCACCAAATAAGCACCAACTATCGTTTTCCCATGACCGGGGGACAGGGCGTGTAAACCACCCCATAAAAAGGCGATCGCTAGAGCTATTAGAATAGTCAGGAAATTATGATTTTCCTGGGTAATTAGGCTAGTGAAGACATCATTGCTTCTTCCTGTCAAAGCATTATCTAAACGGCTGGATGATTTAACAGACCGTGGAGGCGCTTGTTCACTCGATGTTAAAGACGGATTGAGTTTCAAGGAAATTCGACGCTGATCAAGAGGACTGCTAAGTAACTCAGTAGGGTAATCTCTCAAGCGGTTGGTGATACTCAAAGAGGTGAAATCACCTTGAATAGGAACGCCATTTGCAGCTACAGTCATCTCACGCCAACCCAAGCGCTGTGGATAAAACCGATCTTCAAACTCGATTAACTGATTCGCGCCGACTAACTCCGTTGGCCCTTGAAAATTACAACTCAGCCGCAGTGTAGATAATCCTCCGACACCTGGAGGAAATTCGACTGTTGATTTGCTCAAAGACAGTGCTAAAGGCTGTTTATTAATAAACAGTTCCAGATGTGAATTGACTTCCTGGCATTTTTGGTCAGGGTATTGAACCGTTTCTACAGGTTCAGCTTTGCGATCGCGATTGATATCTAAGTGATTAATTTCCTGAAAAGCAGGAATCTCTGCCATGTCTAGAACATAATCAATTCCCACGCCATCCGGTGCTATCTGCACTTGTGCGTAGTGGTTGATGGTGAAATTGCCTAAAGGATGGGCATCCGCCCTCGGCATCCAAAATAAACAGACTGCGATAATTGCAGTACTCCAAGCCAAGTAATGCAGCAACTTTTTCATAAAGAACTCTCCATAACGTTAGGAGTGGGAACTAAGTGAGCTAAGACTTGACGAGCTTCATCAGCATACTTGTGATGAAATTGAGGATTGAGGCTAAGAGCTTGAGTTAGTCGCTTGATTGCTTCCTCACGCTTACCTAAGTGAAACGCAATCATGCCAGCATGAAATTGCAGCAAAGCATCCTCTGTTCCGAAGCGAGTTGCCCGTTGTGCTGCCCTTTGCGCTTCTTGCCATTGCCCATTAGCCGCAGCTGCCCAAGCCAACGTATCCTCTGCATAAACATCGTCTCGCACTGCTACTTCACCACGGGCAATCTGTAGAGCTTCTGTTAAATTAATTCCGTGTTCAATGTAGTAGACCGCTAAAGCGCGATCGTAGATTCCTTTAACCTTGCTCATATAAGCGACTACCCCGATTAAATCTTCAGTTTCAGCTGCGCCTTTTTGGTCTCCCAGAGCTAGTTGAGCATCAGTCTTATACGAGAGCGTTTCTACCAACGGCATCAGTTCTATACCCTGGTTTGCGATATTTAGAACATCCTGCCAGCGATGCTGTGCCGTATAGAGGCGGGCCAGTCCTGTAAATGCAGCTATATGCCGTGGGAAGAGGTCAAGTGCTTCCCGATATCGCTGCTCAGACAGGGCAAAATCGCCAGCAGCAAAAGCAAGATCCCCAGCCCGCACATGAAACCAAGCACGAGTTTCTGCGCTCGTCGTGTAGAAAGAGTCCATCTCCTGCATAGCCTCATCTAGCAGTTGTCGCGCTGAGGCTAGATTGCCAGTTAACTCTAAGTAACGGGCGACAACTGCGTTATGCCCAGAGTTCGATTCTTCCTGTGCAAGGTTCTGCAAGAGTTGATGAGTTGCTTCATAGTCACCCAACTCCATCTGAATCGATGCCCTCAGCGATACAATATTGGGATTATCAACAGATGAATTATTTAACACATCTAAAGCTTCCCGAAACTGATGCTGAGATAGTAAAGCTGATGCTAAGAGCATGGAAGAAACTTGATTATGACGCGGCTGTAGTGCCAGGGATTTGCGTGCCGCTTGTTCTGCTCGCAACACATCGTCTATGTCTCCAATTTCTCGAAAGCGCCGCAAATACTGATCGGCTAACAAACGTAAAAATATTGAGGAACTGGGAGATTGGGCCACTTTCTCCTCATAGACGCGGATAATATGCGATCGCTGTAAATAATCGGGGAAGACTAAATCTGACTGCTTAACTGGTAATATCTGCCTAGAATTAACACTCAGCAGTTGTACAGCAGAGGAATATGTGCCTAACTTCCCATTGGTGTAGCCTAAACTTAGCGCCTGTGTATCACAGGGTCTAAATAAAACCAGTAGGCTAGTCAGCACTAACACCCATAGTATTCGTAGATGCATAAACCTTACAAAGGATTGCCTAAATAAGGGAAGGTCGGAAGAAAGTTGGCATTATTAGGCCCAACATTATCGCTAGTCAGCCCCGGAATTTTACCTGTGGAAATGCCTGTAACTGCATCACCAAAGACAACAGATGCTGTGACATCGATTACGTCATCTTTTGGTCTTCTACCACCAAAATTTTTGCCTAATTGAGTACCAAAATAACTACCGCTAGGTTTAGAAAGGTCAGCTTGAATCACATCAGGAATCGCCACTGAGATTACTGCATTGGCTATGCCTTCAGGTCTGCCGATCGCTTTTACAAAGGCTTGAATGAATTGGGATTGATGAAGAGCGTCTTTTGTTGGTGTTTGAAGATTACTATTATTATGAGCTTTAAAGTCCATAAAAAGTTCATTCAGGGCTGGAACTGCTAACCGCTCAATCTGAGCAAAATTCCTGTTTCTGAGTCTAGGAGTTTTAACACTAGTTGTCATCCAAGCACCAATCTTGCCATTACCAAGTAGTTTCCTGGGTAGCTCAACAATAATTGAGTGAACATTGAATGGGGCTAGGGTGTCTTGTGCTTCTTTGGGTGGTCTAAAGGAAAGAACTTGGAAGGGAGGACTGGGATTAGGCTGAAAATTATAATTACGATCCGGGATAATTTTGAAGAACTGTTCCAAATCGAAAAAGAACGGGTCTTTGCGTGTGCCAACAAAGAACTTCATGCCGTTATATGCGGAGAATGTTTGATTGAGTTGCCCTGTCCAACTGACTGGCAGCAAAGCTGACTTTGTTCCTACTTTGATTGGACGAGCCGGGCCGCGGACTGTCACAGTTTGCTGATCACCTGTGCCATTTACATTGAATTGGAGTACGACATCTTCAATACTGTCGCCAGTGTTATCAATCTTGAACTGATAAAGAACATTTGGATCGAATGGTCTTTTTTCACCAGAAACGATCAGAGGGTCGAAATCCATGACTAAGACAACATTTTTGGGGTCTGTGGGACTCTCAAACACAAACAAATCTGTGAGATCCGCAGCAGTTAGCTTAGTTGCCAGAAAAGTTGTGTCTTGGTGATCTGAAGCCAAAGCTTTAGGGGTTGCATAAATTAAGACTATGAGCAAAATAGCGACAAATGCCACTATAGAACGAAAAAAACGACTAGCTCCAGTTCCAGATAGCGATCGCTTCAGCGGGAAAAATAACATATTTTGAACTGCTTTATCTATGAGTGACCTGCTTTGGGTTGGGATTAAACAGGTGATACTCAGAGCATTTCTTTTCATAGTTGCCCTCCTTGAGGTGTTTAACCTCTAGTGTTGGTGTGAAAATAGCAAGTTGATTTGTATTTCAAAAAAACTGCGGCTATTACCAAAGCGCTTTACAGCTTATTTGCTCCCACTGCTCACTTTCCAGACCAAAACCTGCTCATTTCTTGCTCACTTTTCTAAATTTCCAGATTTAGGCAGACTTGGACTTAATGAGCGATCGCTTGGTAGACTGTGGATTCTAGCTCAAGGAAGGCGGATACCTCAAAGCCTTATTTAACTTGTAATATCCTGTCAAGCCTATCGTTAGCTTCCTTGGCAAGTTGAGCGCATCGCACACTAGCAGCCATTCCTCCGGCAGCGGTAACCGCACCTTCGTGGACTTTTTCTGTAAGCAGAAGCCCAGCGCCGACTAAGCCAATAACGGTGGACAAAGCAGTAGCAATAAGTGCAAGGTTAAAACTGAGGCGTGCTTGGCGAAGACGTTCTTGGGCAATGTTCATTTCTACTGAGTTGGAGTCGAGAAATTTAGGTGTCCGTTGCATAGTAGTTTCGGGTAACTAAATTTGTTACTTCTAGCATCACGCTAAATTCCGCAACTTTTGACTGCATAGAGGTTTATCTAAAATTATCTTGCGATTGCTTTAAGCTTGGCTTGTGATTGTGCAAATAATATAATCTATAGTTAAATGCTAGGCTAGATAGATATGAGCAAAAAGCGACTAACTATCAAAGCAACTTCTGAAGGTTTATTACTAGCCCAGAAAGCTTTAAAAAGATTGGGTGGCAAACAATTAAAGCTTGAAATGCAATTAAAAGGTTTAGTTGGTCGCAGCACTATCCAAAAATTTTTTCAAGGTCAGGAAATTCAAGTTGATAAATTTCAAGAAATTTGTAAAGCACTGACACTAGAGTCTAAGTGGGAAGCGATCGCGGGTTTGGGAGATTTACCTGAGTCGCTTGATGTGCCAAATAATCAACCACATCAGCTAGCTGATGTAGAGCAGGACAAAAATATTGATATCGATGCTTTAGTGCAAGAGGTACGCGAAAAGATAAAACTTTATCTTGAACAACGCTGCGGTACGATAAGAGTGCTAGATATGACCCAGCCGATTGGCTTAGATTGCATTTATACTAATGTCAATATTTTGAAGGAAATCACTCGCAGCGTGCGGCGGAAAATTGTTGAATTAGTTCAATATTTTAGCACAGAATCAGGTAATTTTGACCGCCTTGGGTTTAGTAAAATAGCTAAAGAACAAGAATCAGGACTCAAAATAGTACAAGAAAATAGCAAGCTAATAGTGTTGGGTAAACCAGGGGCAGGAAAAACCACATTTTTGAAGTATTTAGCTATTCACTGCATTTCTGGGAAGTTTCTAGCCAATAAAATTCCTATTTTTATTACACTGAAGGAGTTGGCTGAAACTCCAAACCAGTCAGATATAAAGGATGTAATTATTCAGCAGTTAAAAGATCACTTCATAACGAATACTCAAATTGATGAACTGTTAAGTTCTGGCAGCTTTTTGATTTTACTTGATGGATTGGATGAAGTTAGGGAAAAAGATAGTAACCGAGTCATCAGCCTGATTAAAAATTTTGCTAATGCACATTCTCCGAATCGGTTTGTCATCACCTGTCGAATTGCTGCACAAGAATATACCTTTGAGCAGTTTACTGAAGTTGAAGTTGCTGACTTTAGGCAAGACCAGATTACTGAATTTATCAATAAATGGTTTAAAGCGAAAAACGATTTGGTAAAAGGCGAGCGACTGATCAAGAAGTTAGAAGAAGAAAAGCCAATTCAGGAATTAGCAAATAACCCTCTGTTATTAACACTGTTATGTTTGGTGTTTGAAGAATCAGGTAAATTTGCATCAAATCGCTCAGAGCTTTATCAAGAAAGCGTAGATATATTACTTAAGAAATGGGATATAAAGCGAAATATTGAACGTGACCAAATATATAAAAACTTATCTTCGGATAAAAAGAAAAGTTTACTCAGCCAAATTGCTTTAGAAACCTTTGAACAAGGTTGCTATTTCTTCAAGCAAAAAGAGGTTGAAAAATACATTACTCAGTATATCGAAAACTTATTAGAGGCAAGCACCAATTATGAAGAATTGCAACTAGAAAGCGAAGTAGTACTTAAGTCAATCGAAGTTCAGCATGGTTTGTTAATAGAAAGAGCAAAAGAAATTTACTCGTTTTCACACCTGGCACTTCACGAGTATTTTACAGCAAGAAAGTTTGTCATAAGTGACGATCCAAACATATTGCAATCCTTAGCTAACCACATTACCGAAATTAGCTGGCGGGAAGTCTTTTTACTAACGGTGGGAATGTTGGATAGTGCAGATAAATTATTGCAGTTAATGAAACAGAAAATTGATGCGCTTCTATCAAAAGATGAAAAGTTACAGGACTATCTTAGTTGGGTTGATTCAAAATCCAGTTCTGTAAAAGCGCCCTATAAACCTGCTGCCGTGCGAGCATTTTACTTCACCCTCAACGAAGACCCGGCTCTCGCCCTGGCTCTCCCCCTCGACTTCGCTCTTGCCCGATCCCTCAAAATCCCCCTAGATCTCAATCTCGACCTCCCCCTCAACCAAGCCTTCAACCTTCCCCTCAACCAAGACCTCGCCCTCGACCTCGCCCTTGACTTCGCCCTCGCTCTCGCCCTCGACCCTAAACTCCTCCCTGCCCTCAACCTCCCCCTTAATCTCGCCCTTGACCAAGCCCACAATCCTGAGTTAAAGCGATCGCTCCAACAACTTAAAGACCAACTTCCTAATCAGGAAAACGCTCAAGCTTGGGTTGATCAACTCACAACCTTAATGATGAAGTATCGCAACATTGGTCATAACTGGAAATTCCACCCCTCCCAAACAAAATTGCTGGAGCAATACTACTACGCAAATCAGCTACTGGTTGATTGCCTAAATAGTGATGGTTACATAAGTCTCAAAGTCCGGCAGGATATTGAGAACACATTACTGTTGCCAGCCAATAAATTGAAAGCAACTTAGGCGACGGTCACGAACAACATCAACAAAATTTTCCAGAAAATCAGCGCACTACAAACGCTGCACTACAGAGCCTTGAGTCTATTTTGTTGCAATTGACCACAAGCAATCAAAGGGGTTTACGATCCCTCAGTAACGGCAATTGCTATATTTTATTAGCTATATTTAAATAAATGTAAAGATTAGTATACTTTTTTGTATTTATGAGTTCTACCTTTAGATATTGATGAAACCTACTATAGAGGGATGAAATAGGGAACGTTCCTGTTACCTGCAACGTCAATGTTCGCTGTTCAAACTGTAGCCAAGTCTCAACAAAGAACGAAAGCGCGAATTTTCTAACAGCGATTTTCAAATGAAGGCAGCAAACTCAATTTAAAAGAGTCAAAAAAAGTGATTTTGAGTCTTGAGTAGCAGTTTGCTGAAGTTTGAAAACCAAAGCACGCTACTAGCTCCTTCTAACTCTTGATTCCTGCAAATAATATTTCATCCTACCCACAGCCAGCCCCAAACTATAGGTTTTATTGCTCATGTTCAGCCTGTCAGTTCACAACTCTCAACAAAACCAGCAACTATCTGACGCTACTGACTGGAACGTTATTGAAACGGAGTTTGACCCCACGCAGCTACACCATAAAGAAACTGTCTTTACCCTTAGCAACGGTTTCTTAGGAACGCGGGGTACTTTTGAAGAAGGGTATCCCCAAGATTTTCCCGCCACACTCATTCATGGTGTTTATGACGATGTCACAATTGCTTACACTGAACTCGTCAACTGTCCTAGCTGGCTGCCATTGGTGATACAAGTGGCTGGGGAACGCTTTAGTATGGATACTGGCGAGATTCTCAACTACGAGCGGCGGCTTGATTTGCGTTTGGGTATAGTTAGCCGTGATGTGCGCTGGCGTTCTCCTGGAGGTCATACCCTCAATTTCCACTTTGAGCGTTTTGCTAGCTTAGCAGATCAACATGTTTTAGCAATCCGCTGTCAAATTACATCTTTAGATTATGAAGGTGATGTTACCGTCGAAGTTGGGTTAGAAGCCGAACCTCATACCCAAGGTGTACAGCATTGGCAAATCCTCAATCAAGGCGGTGCAAACAACACTATTTGGTTACACAGTCAAACTCTCCACTCAGCAATTCAACTTGGCATGGCAGCAAAGTTAGTGGTAGAGGATGATGATGCCTCTGTGGAAGTTGATCATACTTCTGGTTTTCCCAGCTTAGCTACTAGCTTTGAGTTATGCCCAGGAAAAACAGTGACTGTAGAAAAAATCGTCACACTGTTTACATCGCGGCAAACAGAAACTCCTAGCGCCGCCGCACTACAAAGGCTGGTAGACGAACCCCGCTATACCACTTTGCTAGCAGCGCACATCGCCGCATGGGAACAAGAATGGCAAGACAGTGACATTATTATAGAAGGCGATCGCCAAGCTCAGCTGAGTATCCGCTACAATCTCTTTCAATTACTGGCTGCTGCACCGCGTCACGACGAGCTAGTCAGCATCCCTCCCAAAACTCTCTCTGGTTTTGCTTATCGCGGCCATGTCTTTTGGGATACCGAAATTTTTATTCTGCCCTTCCTCACCCTCACTCAACCAGCCCTAGCACGTAACTTACTCACCTACCGCTACCACACCTTACCAGGAGCGCGGCGCAAAGCTCAAGAAGCGGGTTATCAAGGAGCGATGTACGCTTGGGAAAGTGCTTCTACAGGTGATGAAGTCACACCCAGGTGGGTACCAACTCCCAACGGTGAATTAGTGCGGATTTGGTGCGGTGACATTGAAGTGCATATTACTGCTGATGTCGCCTATGCCGTCTGGCACTACTGGCAAACCACCGATGACGATCAGTGGATGCGGGACTATGGCGCAGAAATTATCTTAGATACGGCTATTTTTTGGGAAAGTCGGGTTGAGTGGAACCAAGCACGTCACTGCTACGATATCCTCGATGTCATCGGCCCTGATGAAAATCACGATCGCGTCAATAATAATGCCTTCACCAATCTGATGGTGCAATGGCATTTACAATCAGCCTTGACACTGTGGGACTGGCTCAAACAAGCTTATCCCGAAGTTTCAGCACAATTGGTGCAAAAACTCAACATTACCGTAGAACGTCTGCACCGTTGGCTGGAAATCCAAGAGCGTTTATTTATCAATCAAGACGCGCAAACAGGCTTAATTGAACAATTTGAAGGCTTTTATCAGCTAGAACATGTCAATCTTGCCGATTACGAACCGCGCAGCAAATCTCTCCAAGGACTACTAGGAATCGAAGCCACCAGCCAAAAACAAATACTCAAGCAGCCAGATGTCTTGATGCTGCTTTACCTAATGCGCGATCGCTACGATTACAAAACCCTAGCCACCAACTGGGACTATTATAATCAACGTACTGATCACAGCTATGGCTCCTCACTCGGCCCAGCAATTCACGCCATTTTAGCTTGCGATCTCAATCAAGCACCCCAAGCCTATACACACTTTATACGGGCAGCATTGGTAGACTTGGAAGACGTAAGACGCAACGCTGCCGAAGGAATTCATGCTGCGAGTGCTGGCGGTGTGTGGCAAGCTGTAGTTTTCGGGTTTGGTGGTGTGCGAATGACACAATTTGGCCCAGTTGCCTGTGCCAATCTTCCCCCAAACTGGACGCGTTTAAAATTCCGCTTGCATTGGCGTAATGAGTGGTACGATTTTGACCTACAAGCCGAAAACAACACAACAAAAACACACCCCAAAATTAGTGGTGTCATCTTCGACCTAGATGGAGTATTAACCGATACATCAGAGTTTCATTATTTGGGTTGGCAGCGATTAGCAGATGAAGAAGGTATACCCTTTAGCCGCGAAGCCAACGAAGCGATGCGGGGATTACCTAGACGCGAATCACTATTACAAATTTTAGGCGATCGTCCCGCTACAGAAGCGCAAATTCAAGAAATGATGGAGCGGAAAAACCGTTACTACGTTGAACTAATGCAAACAATCACCAGTGCTGACTTACTACCAGGAGTCGCTAACTTATTACAAGAACTGCGAGCCGCCGGGATTAAAATAGCCTTAGGCTCATCTAGTAAAAACGCTCCCACAGTAATTGAACGCTTAGGCATTGCCGATCAACTAGACGCCATAGCCGACGGGAACAGCGTCTCTCAAGCCAAACCAGCCCCAGATGTCTTCTTATTTGCTGCCCAACAACTAGGCTTATCACCATCACAGTGCGTAGTCGTAGAAGACGCCACAGCGGGCATAGAAGCAGCCCACACTGCCGGCATGTGGAGTGTTGGACTTGGCCCCACAGAGCGAGTTGGTAAAGCAAATGTTGTCTTACCAAGTTTAGCTGGAGTACACTGGCAACATTTGCATCAGCAAATAGTCACCAGCGAAAAGCGATCGACACTTGTAGAAGCAGTGGCTTAAAAATCGACAACACAATCCTCAGATACCCAAACTTATAGAAAATTTGGGTATCTAAACTCTCATTACTCTCTGCGTCTCTGCGCGGCAGTCGCTACAACGGGGGGAACCCCGACGCGAGTTGTTCATGGGGGAAACCCCCAAGATCACACTCGCTCCGCAACGCGCTGCCTTGCCTCTGCGTGAGAAAATCACCCCCTAATATTGCTCAAATATTCTTAATTTTATTGACATGTTATTACTTAAAAACAAACAGTTGATTTGGCTTATCCTCTTCTTACTAGGAATAGCCTATTTTAGTGCCATGTCTCAAATAGAAATCAACTATTTCTTAAAAAGCTTCATAGCGATCATGCCAATGCAACTAGGAGCAATCATTTATATTACCTATCGCCGCTGGAGCCGTCGGTAAAAGAATTAGAGGATATTTGAATTAAAATGCAAAATTGTTAGCATTGTTCAACTCTGTGGCAGACACTTTGTTAAGTTCAACAAATTTTACAGCCCGGCCACTACCAGAAGAACCATCTGTGTCAATCAAGACAATAGTATTGTTTCCCTGAGTTTTAAAGCGCAAATAGCCATCAGCGATCGCATTTGTATAGTTAATATTATCTAAACCCAGACTAGCGAATAATTGTCGCAGTACAATCTTGTCAGTACCTGGGTCAAAGTCAGTAATAGTATCGCCAGCATCTCGAACACGGGTATAAACAAAAGCGTCTTTACCATCCCCACCAGTGAGAGTATCTGCTCCCTGAAAGCCAGTGATTATGTCATCACCCGCAGTACCCTTAATTCTGTTGCGCCCTGCGGTGCCATTAATCACATTAACTACCGCTTCAAACGCACCAACGTCTACTCTGCCCCCAGAAATGCGAGCAAAGCCAGAACCCCGCCCATCAAAAGGAACTCTTTCTCTAATATTGCGATCGCCATCTAGATCTGTAACATCAGCAGGTACATCTGCGTTTCTACCTGCATTAATCGCAACGCTACCAGTCAGCAAAGCATGGGTTTTGACAGTACCACCATTGTCTCGCAACGTGATATCTAGCACTTCGGTTAAGTCCACCTGGAGCTGTTCATCAGCATCAAAGCCTGTAGAACCACTAAGATCGCCGATGAGATTATAGCCATTGCTGATAAAGTTACCCAGCACATCGGGGACACTAACGATAGTTGGGTCGTCGGTATCAAGGACAAAGTTGCCAGCAATAATGCTATTGTTTATTGTTGCAGTGCCAGAGCTAGAGTTGACGCCACCAACGCCTCTAAAACCTCTACTAGAGTTGCGGATAATGGTACTGTTATTGATTGTTAAAGTCCCATCGTTGCTAATGCCGCTCTCTTGATTACCACTGATGGTGCTGTTATTAATTGTCGCAAAATCCTGGTTATCTACAGCCTCGTTTTGATTATTACTAAAAGTGGTATTGCTAACTGTTAGAGTACCAAAATTCTTAATCCCAGAGCCATTATTACTGAAAGTGGTGTTGCTGACTATTAAAGTACCAAAATTCGAGATAGAGGTGTTGAAATTATCACTAAATACACTATCTTTGACTGTTAAAACGCCACTATTTGTAATAATGCTATCTGTTCCAAAGGAACTGTTATTAGAAATAGTGCTGTTGCTAATTGTGAGAATGCCGCTACTAATAATGCCGACTTCAAAGTTGCGATTGGAGTTATTAGAGATGGTGCTGTTGTTGATGTTGACGATACCGCCAGAACTCCTAATGCTAACTGATTCCCCCAATGCGCCAATGTCATCAATAGTACTATTTTCTAGCGTTACAGTTCCATTGATGTTGGTGATCACATTAACAAACTCTGCTGAGTTTCCCTGGATGATAGTGTTGCTGAGCTTTAAAGTCCCAGTATTGTTAACAATGTTATAGAAGGAATTATTCAGGAAATTGTTGTTTTTTAACGTTAGGCTGCCATTGTTATTAATGAATCTAGAGCCACTGCTATCAGTAACATCTAGTCCAACAATTCCCATATTTACACCACTACTAATCTCAAATGTATTTGTATCAAAAAAATCAGTAGCTTTTCTAAAAGTCAAGAAGTCTGCACCTGTGGCATCAATACTCAGATCATCCGTGATGTTCAAACTGCTACTACTAGTGATAGTATCAGCGATGCCATCTGTGAATACACCATTAAAGTTGATGATGTCCTTTCCTGCTATGGCATTAGCATCTAGTATTGCTTGCCGCAAAGAACCAAAACCACTGTCGTTAACGTTAGTGACGCCAAATGTAGCCATGAATTTAACTCCTAATACTGCTAGAAAGTAAAATCAGTCAAATAGTGACGGTGGTTGAAGTAAGCAACACATAGCTTGGTTGAGTTTTTAGCCAAGTGCAATATATTCATGAATGATCAAAACTCAAGCTTCGGGGAATTACATTCTGACCCTACGAAGAATCTCGGAAATATACTGGACAACCAGAATTTTTGTATCACTTATTCCGTATAAATGCTAGCTGATCGTCAAAATTTTACGAATACTTAATTAAAGCTGGTGTTTTATAAAGTTCAGTATTACTGATGTATGTACTGCTACTTTTGGCAACCTGTCTTAGGTATGAATTATATATAGCAGTAGAGATGTACCATGGCGCGTCTCTACCGCGTTTTGTAAATTCTAGAAATTAATAAAGTTAACATAGTTTACATTTGGTCATAGTTCGAGATTTAGCCTACGCTCAAATTAGAGACGCTTTTAGCGGGCGTTGAATTTCCGTAGCAAATCCAAAAACTTGCCATGCAACTTGTCCCGAAAACTAACCTTGCTCCAGAACTTACCCCCATACCAGAAAAAATTATTCTGGATGTTGGGGGTATGAAGTGTGCTGGGTGTGTAAAAGCAGTAGAGCAACAGCTAACTCAACATCCAGGAGTCAAGAGTGCCTGTGTAAACTTGGCGACAGAGGTAGCCGTCGTTGAGTTAGAAGTTGATATCGTCAATCCAGAAGCGTTGGCTCAACGATTAACAGATGTTGGTTTTCCGACTCAGCTTCGCAAAGTTGGCAGCAAAGTAGCAGGTGATACATCTGTTTTGCCAGACCCAGCGGAACGCCAACGTCGAGAAATGCTCTCCTCTTACAGGCAATTGGCGATCGCAGCTGTTCTCTTGATCCTATCTGGTATTGGGCATTTTGGTAATATTGGTAGCGCAGTACTGCCAGCGTTAAATAATATCTGGTTTCACTGTGGGCTAGCAACAGTCGCCCTACTAATTCCCGGTCGTCCAATTTTAGTAGATGGTTGGCTTGGTTGGCGGCGCAATGCACCCAACATGAATACCCTAGTAGGGTTAGGAACAGTCACAGCCTACACAGCAAGCTTAGTGGCGCTACTATTTCCCCAAATGGGCTGGGAGTGCTTTTTTGACGAACCAGTGATGATGCTCAGCTTTATCCTCTTAGGAAGAACATTAGAAAGACAAGCCAGAGGTCGCGCTGCCACTGCATTTAGACAATTATTAGCACTCCAGCCACAAATAGCACGATTGATACCCAACCCAGAGCAAACAGGAATCGGGTCAGATACTGTAGAAATACCTGCCGAACAGGTGCGTGTGGGTGAATGGTTGCAGGTACTGCCAGGAGATAAAATTCCCGTTGATGGAGAGGTTCGTGTGGGACAAACAACGGTGAACGAGTCCATGCTCACCGGAGAAGCAGTACCAACCATCAAGCAACCAGGCGACACAGTTACAGGAGGCACACTCAACCAGTCAGGAGCGATCGCCATCCAAGCAACGCGTACTGGCAGTGATACCACCCTAGCGCAAATTGTTGCCCTAGTTGAAGCCGCCCAAACCCGCAAAGCCCCAGTCCAAAAATTAGCTGACACAGTAGCCGGTTACTTTACCTACGGAGTGTTAACAGCTTCTGTGTTGACATTTATCTTCTGGTACTTTTTCGGTGTCCACATTTGGCCTAACATTACCATGTCTACTGGCATGGAAATGATCAGCCATACTACTCACCACTCCCCATTACCTCTAATCCCCACTCCCCACTCCCCACTCCTAAAGAGCTTAAAACTCGCGATCGCAGTCATGGTGGTAGCTTGTCCCTGCGCTTTAGGACTTGCTACACCAACAGCCATTCTCGTCGGCACTGGCATGGGTGCAGAAAGGGGTTTACTCATCAAAGGTGGCGATGTTCTAGAAAAAGTTCACCAGTTAGACACAGTAGTATTTGACAAAACTGGTACCCTAACAACAGGTCATCCCACAGTTACAGATTGCTTACTGATTGGGGACTGGGAACTGGGGAATAAGAATTCCCAATCCCTAGTTTCTAATCCCCAGTCTTTAATCCAACTAGCAGCAGCAGTAGAAAGCGGCACTTACCATCCCCTAGCAAAAGCAATTCGACAGGAAGCACAACGGCAACAATTACCTATCCCCAATGCCCTAGACTTTCACACAGAACCAGGACTAGGTGTATCTGCTGTATTAGAAGGTATAAATGTATTGCTAGGTAATTCTGATTGGTTGAGTTGGCATGGAATTGCAATTAGTGAAACCGCACAACAACAAGCACAGGGATTAGCAACAGCAGGAAAAACAGTCGTTTATGTAGCAGTGGGTGGAGTTTTAGCCGGTATCATTGCCGTTAGTGATCCTCTCAGACCAGACGCCAAAACCACAGTAGATCAGTTACATCAAATGGGTTTGCGGGTGATACTGCTCAGCGGCGACAGATTAGAAGCAGCCAATGCGATCGCCAAACAACTAGGTTTAGACAGCGCCGATGTCATGGCTGGTATCCCCCCCGCGAAAAAAGCCGCCGCCATCAAATCCCTCCAAACCCACTCCCCATTACCCCTAATCCCCACTCCCTCCGGGAGCGGGGGCCCCGAGTTCCCCACTCCCCATTCAAGAGTTGCCATGGTAGGCGATGGCATCAATGATGCTCCAGCTTTATCTCAAGCAGATGTGGGAATTGCTTTACACTCCGGTACAGATGTCGCCATGGAAACAGCCGAAATCGTCCTCATGCGCGATCGCCTAGCCGATGTGGTCGAATCAATTCACCTCAGTCGAGCCACCTTCAATAAAATCCGTCAGAATTTATTCTGGGCTTTTGCATATAATACAGTTGGTATCCCTCTTGCAGCGGGTACTTTATTGCCAAGTTTGGGTTTTGTTCTTAGCCCATCAGGCGCTGCCGCATTAATGGCTTTTAGCTCTGTGAGCGTTGTCACCAACTCAGTGTTATTACGACGGTTGGCTCATCGAAACACTTAGAATCTCCCTTAGAGATAAATATTCCAAGCGCAAACCTTGGTTATTCTCACCTCAGTTTAAACTGAATTGCTTGTTAGATGTTATACATCGTATTAAGCTTGTTGAAACTTCTCTAGAGCTTCCATGGCCACTGGAGTAGAGTAGTCATGCTCTACTTTTTCAGATGATGTGCAGTTTCAATATTTGTTTGAATCAATACCACAGACTATAGTGCGCGAGAATGGCAGGAAACGATATTAAACAAATCTTGATTAATCAAAGTTCAACCGATTTTAGCAACGATTTGTCAATGGCAGCAGAATCTAGTGAAAGCCATCTACTCATTATTCAAGACGACCAAGGTCGCAAAGAATTTTCTCTCGAACACGCGGTTTATTCTATCGGTAGAGATCGTGAGTGCAACATCCGCTTAATATCGCAGTTTGTCTCGCGCCGCCATGCTACGTTAGTGAGACTGCAACACGAGCATAATAGTCAGAGCTACTATTACCGCATTGTCGATGGCGATGCCAAAGGAAAACCCAGTTCCAACGGTTTAATGATTAATGGGCGTAAGATGCCACACCACAATCTGAAAAATGAAGACGAGATTGTTTTTGGCCCTTCAGTACGTGCTATTTACTACCTGTTAAAAAATAGTCAACGTTCCGGGCAAACGGACGCCAGTGAGTATGACATCACACTCATAAATCCCGGCATGACAGAGGACATGGAGGATATCTAGAGTGGGAAACCCGCCATTGGTGTCAACTTAACGTAGAACCGATGTCCCGCAAGAAACTGAAGTTCCTTGCTGATAGTAAAAGTCATCTAAAGATGACTGAAATATCCCCCAAGATTTTGAGTTTACTTCAGTAGACTTGAGCTATTAGCCAAGAAATTTATTTCTTGGCGGGTGAGGAAGCCAACACCGATGCTATTTCTAGCTTAACTTGACACTAATGGAAACCCGCCCCTCCCAAGACCACACTCGCTCCGCAACACAGTGACTCCACTCCTTTACTCACTGATCGTAACGCACTGCCTCCCCTACTCCCGGTCACTGAGCGAAGTCGAAGTGCTGCCCCCTACCTTAAAAGCGATGGGATATTTTTATTTAGAAGTCCCGTTAACTGAAATTTCTCAACCTGCAAGACTTTCAATCAAATGCCAGTGGCGGCTATGTTCAATTGCTTGCTTGATGAAGTCAAACAATTGTCGGCAGTGATTATCCAATTGCAATGGTAGTTCCTGGTTTTTCGCTACAATACTCATGCGAGTCTCAGTTTCAGTAGCCGTTGATTTATCAATCAGTACTTCTACTGTGACTAACTTATTAAATATAACAGTACCAGGAACCTCACGAGCCATAATGTAATCGGTCGAACAATACTGGATATCCAACCCACAATCTTGCAGCAGTTCTACTAGTAAGGGCTGGAGATGGTCAATAGAAATAGAAACAATAAACGAACACGTATAGCGAGCCATAATAGCCCCAAACCTTGCAACACTCCGTCCATCCTATAATATCGACGCATCTAAACGGTAAGTTCCTCTTTTTAAAAAATATGACACTTGCCTAAGTCCCAAAAATTTTAAAATAAGGATTTGGTGGAGGTAGGAAATGAAAATAGCAATCACTGGAGCAACTGGATTTGTGGGTAGTCGTTTGGTACAGCGGCTTCACGAGGAAGGTCATCAAATACTGGTATTAACTAGAAACACTAGCTTTGCCCAAAAGGTTTTCCCATCTGAAGCTTTTCGTCATTTAGAAATAGTTGCCTATACACCTACTGCATCTGGTTCTTGGCAAAATGCGCTCGCGGGTTGTGATGGCGTAGTGAATCTAGCAGGAGAACCCATTGCTGAAGCTCGTTGGACGCCAGAACGCAAACAGACAATTCTTAATAGTCGAAAATTAGGTACACAAAAAATAGTAGAAGCAATAGCTAATGCTAACCCCAAACCAAGTGTATTAGTTAACGCCTCAGCAATCGGTTACTACGGTACTAGCGAGACTGCAACCTTTGATGAAACCAGCTCTTCTGGCAGTGATTTTCTAGCTCAAGTCTGCCAAGCTTGGGAAGCAGAAGCAAAAAAGGTAACAGAAATTGGTGTGCGATTAGTAATTTTGCGTTTGGGTATTGTTCTAGGTAACGGCGGTGCTTTAGGTAAAATGATTACACCATTCAAACTTTTTGCAGGCGGGCCTATTGGTAGTGGTAAGCAATGGTTCTCATGGATTCATCTAGACGATATAGTTAACCTGATTCTGCAAGCTTTAACAAAACCAGAATGGCAGGGCGTATACAATGCTACTGCTCCTCATCCTGTTCGGATGACAGATTTGTGCAATACTCTTGGGCAAGTACTAAATCGTCCTTCTTGGTTGCCTGTTCCAGCTTTTGCACTGGAAGCCTTACTAGGAGATGGGGCAATAGTAGTTTTAGAAGGTCAACAAGCTATACCCAAGCGCACCGTAGCAACAAACTTTGAGTATCGATATCCCAAGTTGCAATCAGCCTTAACACAAATTCTTCAATAAGGGACTTCCAGATAAAAAATATCCAATATGTAGGGTGTGTCAGTTTGAGAAATCCTGAATTTACCAAGAATTTATTCGGACTGACACACCCTTTCAAATCCACGCCAGTTGTCTCAAGTCGGGAAACCCGCCCACAACATTGGCTCCCCAATTTTATTATGGGGATTTCCTGTTGCCTGTTGCTCGTTCACCGTTCCCTTTTAAAAATGACTAATTAGCCAGAAATTTTCGAGAAACCCAACTAATAATACCGCTGAGAATAGCACCGCCCATGAGGATACCAATCGCTGGGTTAAAAACTGGTTGCCAGAGTCTATGCCACAAATCTAGACCCAAGTTGACACCAGCAGCATTACCAATAACTGCGATCGCAAACCATCCAAAGCCTAATAAAACTAAAAAAACATCCGCAACTAAAATTAGGTTTAGCCAGTTTAATAATTTGTCTTTCATAGAGGGACTAGTGAACTAGGGACTAGGGACTAGGGATTGGAGACTAGGGATTAGGGAATAGAGGGTTGAATAACAAGAATACCGAACTACTTCTAGCCCCTAACTCCTAACCTCTAGCCCCTAATCTTCAAACAACCAACCTTTGACTTTTGCCAAACTTTGCCAGTTTGGTTTTCTGCTTAAACCGTCTGCGATACTATTTTTTATCTCTTCTTGCCATTCTGGATTGACAAAAATTAACTGTTTGACAAAATCGACATGTTGTCGTAAGCCTTTTTGACCTGTTTCCAGCATTGCCACGGCAAGATTAACCCTCGCTTGTGGATCTTGGGGATTTAACTTGACTGCTTTTTGTGCAGCTTTGTAAGCCAAGTTGTGTTGCTCATCGAGTAGATACAACCATGCCAAACAAATCCAGGCTGCACTAGTTTTAGGAGCGCGATCGCATACCTCTTTAAACACAGGGATTAAGGAATCCACTGCTTCTCCAGCTTTATAACGTTCTAAACCTGTATCAAATAAAGATTCAATTGTTTGAGTCATAATGAATTAGTCAATAGTCATTAGTCATTGATCATTAGCCCTTAGTCATGAGACTATTACAAATAACAAAGGACAATTGACAAATGACATTAAACCCCAAATGACTTCCCACAACCACAGGTTTGGTTGGCATTAGGGTTGGTAAATTGGAAGCCACCGCCAATCATGGCATTACTATAATCAAGCATTAAGCCATAGAGATATAATAAACTCTTGCGATCGCAAACAATTTTAAAGCCATCATAATCAAACACTTCATCTTGAGGAGTGATCTTGCTGGCGTCCTCAAAGTCCATCATGTAAGACATTCCAGAGCAGCCACCTTGGCGTACTCCTACCCGTAAACACAAGTCCTTGCCTTGCTTGTCTTGGAGAGACTTCACTTGGTCTAATGCTGCTTCACTCAACTGGATTCCGCGTTGTTGGGATTGAGTTGCTTGTGTCATCTGCTTTTTCAACTCCTGAAATGGTTTAACTAGTAACCGAAACAGGCTTTTTACTGCCTGTGGGTTGCTTTTGGTATTTTTGTATCCATTCTAGCGATATTGATGTCGCTGGATGCCAAATTGTAAACACTCCGTCAAAAGCGACCAAAGATTTTTATTCTAGAATTGAGGGACTTGGTGTGTTTGTAGATTCGGTATTTTTGGAGTTCAAGCCTTGTAGCGGCCTTTCTCAGCAATTACGTTTCAGGTTATAGCCAGAAAATTGGATTCGACGCTAGCCATCCCCAAAAGTTTACTCCTAAATTGCTTCCTTTGATTGATTTACTCTATGACAAGTTTTAATCGCTCTACCAGTCGTCGTTTGAAGAAATTAACTCAAATTCCTTCTGTATGGGAGGGCGATCGCCGTGCGTTGTCATCATCGCCAACCCAGCCAAGAGACTCCGAGAGCGGCGGTGAATGCATTCTTTGGGTGGATGGCTCGCAAGGTATTGTGCGAGGTATGGACGTTGTAGCACCCGACAGTGGGCCAGAAGCAATTGTTCGCACACTGATGCGTGCTATGGAGCATCCTCACAGTCCAGGCAAACCCGCCAGACCACAAAAAATTGTGGTGCGCGATCGCGAAATCCAATTTTATCTACGTGGAGTCTTACAAGATTTGGATATTGCGATCGACTATGCACCAGAATTACCTCTAATTGATGAGCTATTTCGCGGATTTGCCGATCTTCTCGACAGCCAAACCCCCGATTTACCTCCACAATATGCCCAAATTCTCCAAGATAAAGCTTTTGCAGTTTGGCAAGCAGCTCCTTGGGAATTTTTGGAAGAACAGCAAATACTGTCGATAGAAATTAATAAGTGGGATGTTGCGACACTCTACGCCTCAATCATGGGAATGCTGGGGATGGAGTATGGAATCTTGTTATATCGCTCTGAAGATTCGCTCAAGCAGTTTCGCGCCGCAGTTTTAAGGGATGACGAATCAACTCAGCATCTCGAAGAAGCCTTTCTCAAGCAAGATTGCTTGTTTTTGACCTTTGAGCGAGTTGACGACATCGACGAAGATGATGACGAAGCCGACGATTTAGCAGATTTGCCGTTATCAGAAATTGACCCTACCTTCGGCAATATCCATCCCTTGGAAGGACTGCGATCGGTTTTATATGACGAAGAAGCACTCGTAGTATTAGTTGCTCTAGAAAGCTTAAACCGCTTTATTCGCGACCACCGTCGCCAGCTCCATGGAGACGAATTACCTACCCTCAGCCGTCGCTATCGCATTTCTCTACCACACTCAGAAGAACCAACAAAATCAGTTTCTGTCAATGTCTCTACCATGCCAGAGCTAGCAGCAGAATTGGAGGAAATGGCCGGTTTTGGCATTGAGGAGCAGGAAATAGCAGACTCTAGCTATCCAAGATTCCGCTCATTGCGAGATGACTTAATACCAGAAGACTCTTTCCTCAGCTTAGGTGTCGTTTCATGGGAAATGTTGGAATACCTACGCAAGGGAGTTAAATATCATAAAGCTGGTGAAATTAAAGAAGTCGGTGACGGGTTGCCAGTAATTTTAATTCAGACTTCTCGACCCAAAGCCAAGACTGTAATTGAAAATATCGAGGTAGCTGGTGGACTCAAAGCAATTTGCTTTAATCCAGGTGCTGACCCTTTTGATGGTAATCGTTACGACCTGGGTTTACTACAAACTCAAAATGATGAGTTATTTCTATTTGGAGAATTTTTAGATAACGATCCAATTCACGTTGAAGCCCGCAAAAAATGGAATCAGCGGTGTAAAAACACTAAAGGCTATTGTGGCTTAATCATCGCCAAAGGATTGACCGGTGCTTCCCGTGGTAATCCTCAGTTACGAGATATGATGGCTTTGTTTGAAGGGCGATCGCTTTTACCCAAAGATTTAGGTATCGGCACTCTCCAACTCATGCCCCAACTGCAATTTGAATAGTTGTAGTTTGAAAAATTCAACTTTCTTCCCCACCCCTGTACTTCTTACACCCTTTTGAAGTAGGGAACTCTATTCCAATCCCACTATTTGGGCGTCGATTCCTGTTCAGAGTTCCCTTTGAATTAATATTTGAGAAAAAGTAGAATTTGAACAATAGCTACTGCTTTGCAATCCGCATTACTTGGCACTGTTCAAAGCATAGAAATTTGTACTTAGAAACTTACCGATATTAATCCCAACAGGCGATCGCTAATTTAGATGTTGTCTTCATCTAAATTTTATGAACTATCTATGTTCTAAATATTTTCCACTAATTCATTAATGTCTTTTTTAGTATAAATTAACACAGTAACTAATGAGACATTTTACTGAGTTTGATAGGATAAACTTTAATCATCATATTTTAATAATTGTTCATTGATTTCATGGATATTGTAATTCCAGATTTTGTTAAATCTGAAGACTATTAATCAAAAATTTAAGCTAACATCTCTGACTTTGTAATTTTTTTATAAATACATAATCAACCACTATTTAATGTCTAAATAAAGATTACTTAAAGTATATTAATCATAGCTATAATGAACCTAAGACTGATTTTTTGTGTTTCTCAATGTTTTTGAACTAATTACTTAAAAACTATTTAGATGAAATACAAAATTATGAATACATTAAACAATGCAAGGATTAAAAAATCAGATCATTGAACAAGTCAAAGTTATTTAACGGTTAACACACCTGAATACAAAATTAGCGTATAAATATGAAACGAAAATAATAAAACTCATAATAAAAGGTAAAAATATCACAAAAGCCTAAGTAGATTAATTTGCAAATAGTTGCAGAATATTAATTTCACAATCCTTAGTGAATTTTATATTTTCATTTATTTTAGGCAAACAAATGCCATTAAAAACAGTTATTTTAGCAATAAAAAATTAAATATTTACTTGCAAAATAATTAATGACTAGCTTTTTGATTATGGTAATTCGTATATATGGAGGTTAATTGATAGGGAAACGTACAAGCCTCGACTCTATTCCCAACTCATTGGCTTAGGAGTTTTGGTTTATAAACTACCCAAATACCTATACCAATTATTTTGCTACTTTCAATTAATTGCTTTTTATCTACATATATCATTACAATTCGCCTATATTCGGCGGTTGAGAATGGTAGCGTTTTCAAGCTCTACCTCAGAGATCTTAGCAAATGATGTCTTCAAAAATTTTTAGAACCCCTGAGCATAAGAGAGCGTCAAAAGTATTTAGTGAAGCATAATTTTGAAAATCTTAATTGAATCAATAATTATGTATCTCAAATCTACTCAGAAAATTTAATTATCAGGCTTTACTCCTCTTGTTGCTAGAGTTATTATCTTCAAGAGAAAGTTTTTCATGTCAGATTTGCAAACATAAATTATGGTTTTTACATCTTACTAGGAAATCATGAACACTTTGCCAAAACGAACAATTTTCATATTAATGCCATTACTTGTTGTTTGAAACAAACTCTGATATTTCGCCGCTTTCGTATTTAGTTAGATTTTTCAATGTTGTTAACGTATAGCAGATAGCATGATAATGACAAATAAAAAATGGGCCGTAAAACGCATAACTGTGAATCTAGCAGCACAAGAAGCAGAAAAGCTAGAAAAATATTGTCAACAGACAGGTAGACCTGCAACCGATATCATTCGTGAGTTGATTAGAAGTCTGTCTGTCTCCGATGACAGTAAATAAGCGAGTAGAAAGAAAAACAACATGCATTGATAACTGATACTAATTTTGGATTTTGCACAAAGTTGAGTCAGTCGCGTAAGCGGATTTGAGTCGGCATTCATTAAACAGACAGACGCGAGAAATATCGCGTCTAGTCAGTTGTAGGAGGCAAACTCAACGATTACAGGAGTTTAAATAAAAAGGCTACTATGCTTTGATCTGTTGTCAGAGTTAGTACAAGCGGCACATTCCGACACCAAGACAGTTACAATCTGTAAAGAAACTGAAAAGGAACAACGGAATGCGCGTTGCAATCGTAGGTGCGGGACTGGCGGGGCTAGCAACCGCTGTAGACTTAGCTGATGCTGGCTGTGAAGTGCAGATTTTTGAGTCTCGGCCGTTTATTGGTGGCAAAGTTGGTAGCTGGACTGATGGAGATGGCAACCATATTGAAATGGGATTGCACGTCTTTTTTGGCTGTTACTATCAATTGTTTGAGTTGATGAAAAAGGTGGGGGCGGCGGAAAACTTACGCTTGAAAGAACACACTCACACTTTCATTAATAAAGGAGGAAACACTGGCGCTTTGGATTTTCGCTTCATCACGGGTGCGCCTTTTAATGGGTTGAAGGCATTTTTTACGACTTCTCAACTATCATTGCAAGACAAGTTGCAAAATGCGATCGCTTTGGGTACTAGTCCAATAGTTCGCGGTTTGATAGACTTTGAAGGAGCAATGAGAACCATCCGCAACTTAGATAAAATCAGCTTTGCCGACTGGTTTCGCAGTCATGGCGGCAGTGAAGGTAGCATTAAACGCATGTGGAACCCCATCGCCTATGCTTTGGGGTTTATTGATTGCTACAACATTTCTGCTCGTTGCATGTTAACAATATTCCAATTTTTTGCAGCGAAAACCGAAGCTTCTGTATTGCGAATGCTGGAAGGTTCGCCTCATGAATATTTACATAAACCTATCCTAGAATATTTAGAAGTTAGAGGCACTAAAGTTTATACACGTCGGCAAGTGCGAGAAATTCAGTTTGCTGAATTAGGCGAACAGACTAGCGTCACTGGCATAGTAGTTGCCGAAGGCGACACAACAGAAATTGTTACAGCCGATGCTTATGTCTTTGCTTGTGATGTACCAGGAATTCAACGCATATTACCCCAACAGTGGCGTAAGTGGTCAGAATTTGACAACATTTACAAGCTAGATGCAGTACCAGTAGCAACGGTGCAGCTCAGGTTTGATGGTTGGGTGACAGAACTGTACGATGGTGAGCAACGTCAACAACTCAATCAGGCGGTAGGGATAGATAATTTGCTATACACAGCGGATGCTGACTTTTCTTGTTTTGCTGATTTAGCTTTGACCAGCCCTGCCGATTATTATCGTTCAGGACAGGGGTCATTGTTGCAGTTAGTGCTGACACCGGGAGATCCTTTTATTAAACAAAGTAATGAAGCGATCGCTCAACATGTGCTTGAGCAAGTACACGAACTGTTTCCCTCATCGCGAGAGCTAAACATGACTTGGTATAGTGTGGTGAAACTTGCTCAATCTCTCTACCGAGAAGCACCAGGGATGGATGTGTATCGTCCCAACCAAAAGACACCTGTAGATAACTTCTTCTTAGCAGGGAGTTATACGCAGCAAGACTACATCGACAGTATGGAAGGAGCAACAATTTCTGGACGACGCGCTGCAAAAGCGATTTTGGAGAGTGTGAAGAAGTAACTAACCGCCGAGACGTAGAGAACGCGGAGGAAAAAAATGTCAGATTGGTTAGAGCATAGTGTGCAGGTGGAGGTAGAGGCTCCTATAGATTTAGTGTGGAGTTTGTGGTCTGATTTGGAACAAATGCCCCGGTGGATGAAGTGGATTGAGTCGGTAAAGATTTCGCCCGATGATCCGGAGATATCTCTTTGGAAACTTAATACTGGTGGTTTGGAATTTAATTGGAAATCTCGCATTCTCAAAGTTATTCCTAACCAAATTATTCAATGGCAATCGATTGATGGTTTGCCCAATCAAGGGGCAATTCGTTTTTACGATCGCCATGGTAGCAGTATTGTGAAGCTAACTATTTCTTATGCTATTCCTGGTTTTCTGGGCAAGATTATGGATAATTTATTTTTGGGACGAGTAGTGGAATCCACGCTTCAAAGTAATTTAGAAAGATTTAAAGAATATGCTCTTCAAGCTAAATCTCAGTCATGAAAATTATGTAAAATTACTCATTTTTTAACTAGTTCCGTGGGTTTAAGTCCCCCGGTTTTATAAAGAGAAAAGCTGCGATCGCTGTTCTTAAAAAGTTCTATAAATGACAAACTACCAAGTGGGGTCGCTAAACAAATTAATCGTTAATTCTTTACGCCCTGCAGGTATTGCTGTGATGCAAGCGCGGATAATATCGCCATCTTCTAGTTCTACAGAGCAAGCGTGACACGAACCCATAAGACAGCCAGTAGGAATTAACACGCCAGCTCGGTCTGCAACATCCAAGAGGGCTTCTCCTACTTCGGCGTCTACTGTAATATCATCAGGTAAAAAATGGATGCGAATACTCATGAAATACTAGCCTAGCTAGGACAAAAACGGAGTTAAGTCTAAATGGCTTTCAATTTCAGTGGCTAGGGAGTCCAAAATATGCTCTCGCTGTTCCCGGTAGTTAGCAACACCTGTAGGCAAGGATTTTAATCCTCGTTGTTGTCGCAAGCGATTTAACCAGGCGCGTCGCCAAGGGCCGTTGTCAAAAATCCCATGGAGATAAGTACCCCAGACTGACTGACAACTATCTACTAACCCTAGGTTAACATCGTCAAATAAAGGTTGGAAAGCCTGAGTATCTCCTTGTTGTTCTATGCGCGATCGCCCTTGATGAATTTCAAAGCCGTTGACTGGTAAACCCATCTGTGGATAATTCGAGCTGACTTGACGTTGACGAGCGATTTTTTGCCCTGTAATTACTGTTCTAATTGGTAATAAATTTAACCCTTGAAATCTTCCCGCTTGTCCCTCTATGCCTTCTGGGTCGGCGATGATTTGACCCAGCATTTGGTAGCCGCCACAGATGCCCAAAATTGTGCCACCAGAAGCGGCATAATGTTGAATTGCTTCTGCCATACCGCTTCTTTGCAGCAGCAGCAAGTCAGCAATTGTAGTTTTCGTACCTGGTATAATCACGGCATCAGGATGTCCTAAATCTTGCTTAGGACTCAGGTATCTCACGGAAACCGTAGATTCCGATTCTAGCGGGTCAAAATCAGTAAAGTTGGCAATCCTGGGTAGGCGGATGACAGCGAGGTTCAGGTCTGTTGGGGCTTTATCCGTTTTGCGTTCTAGTAAACTGAGAGAATCCTCTGCGGGAAAAGCTTGTTCGAGGTAAGGAATAACACCAATAACTGGGATACCTGTACGTTCCTCTAACCATTTTATCCCTGGTTCTAAGAGCGATCGCTGCCCTCGAAATTTGTTAATTACTACACCCTTAATTAAAGCGCGTTCATCTGGTTCTAGTAACTCTAAGGTTCCTACTACATGGGCAAAAGCACCACCCCGGTCAATATCAACTACCAGAATAGTTGGCGCATTCAAATATTTTGCTACCCGCATATTCGTTAAATCGCGGTGCTTGAGGTTAATTTCCGCTGGACTACCAGCACCCTCACACACCAGCAAATCAAATTCTGTTCCTAAATGTTGTAGCGACTCTTCTATGGTGCGCCAACCTAGTTCAAAATATTGCTCGTAGTAATCGGCAGCATTGACTTTACCTACAGGTCTGCCTTTAATAATTACTTGGGAGGTCATATCTCCTTGAGGTTTGAGTAAAATCGGGTTCATTTCTACCCAAGGAACGACTCCCGCGGCCCAAGCTTGTACTGCTTGAGCATAGCCAATTTCTCCTCCACTGGCGGTGACATAAGCATTCAAAGCCATATTTTGACCTTTAAAGGGAGCCACTCGCCAACCACGCCGCGATAGAATGCGACAAATGGCTGTGGTTATCAGTGATTTCCCCGCGTGGGATGTTGTTCCCACTACCATAATTGATTTCATAGTCACTATCAGTTTTTCCAGAGAGAGTGGAATTTCACGAGTGAAAGGTTATCCCATTTTTGGATTGGGAATACTTCTGGCTAGGCTGTTTTATATCATGTGCGCTTAAACACTTATACTGTCGCGTAGGCTGGGAATGGGTAAAATCAATTACCAATCACCAGCAGCGAAGCATAATATCTTAAATTAAGCAATTAGCCGGACTTAATATTATTGATTGGAAACAACACAACTTACCCCAATTTAGTATTGTTTGGCAATCGGCTCATTGAACAAGAGAATGGGAAATTGGGAATTGGGAATTGGTTATTTCTTCCCCTGCCCCCCTGCTTTCTTACTCCCTCATCTCCCTCATCCCTCTCTCTACCCGCACCTGATACATTTCAGTTAGCTAATTATGGTAAAGACTTCATGAATCTGCTTGATGTTTCCGTGTATATTGTTCCCTTTTAATCACTAATCCTAACTTGTTGGTTTTCGATTCTAAAAGGGTAGTCTGAACCAACGAATTATCGAATTGTATAAGCGATCGCTCCACGTAGGAGTAGACCAATTTTTGCCTTGGTATTTTTCTATTAACTGGCGTCCCAAGGGAGTGAGGCGAAAACTATCTGTAATCCCTTGACCATCGACTTCTCGCCGCAGTATACCTACTTGGATTAACCAACTTAAGGCGTTTTCACAAGCCAATTCGGATAAAGGGCGTTGAGTGTAGCCTTGCTTGAAACCATTTTCTAAGGCGATCGCACTCAATGGCACACTTTGGTGACGCATAAGTTCAAATAAACTGAGATTGAAGGACGAACACACTAAGGCTCTTTGCGCTCTTGCTACTGTGCTTTGAGGATAAACAATAGTTTTAGGATTTTGAGAATCAACGGCAGGCATTGTTTATTTGGATAAATTTGGCTTTTGAATCAGATACTGACGGATTTGTTAGAGAATTTACTTAAACATTGTAAATTATTGTAAAATTTCAAGTGCATCAACAATCTGAAATAGGAAAGGTTAATTATGCCTCTAGCAGTTGGTACGGATGCGCCTGCATTTACCACTAAAGATACTAACGGCAATACCGTCTCATTATCTGACTTTGCCGGGAAGACGGTTGTTTTGTATTTTTATCCCAAAGATGACACTCCTGGCTGCACTAAACAAGCTTGTAGCTTTCGGGATGCCAAGCCTGAATATCAAGGTAAAGATGTTGTAGTGCTGGGAGTCAGTGCGGATGATGAAGCCTCTCATCAAGCATTCACAACAAAATATAATTTGAATTTTCCTCTATTAGCTGACACTGACCAAACCCTAATCAAGGCTTATAATGTCGATGGCGGTGGTTATGCCAAGCGTGTCACCTACGTAATTGACCCTCACGGCAAAATCATTCATGTTGACGCCAGTGTTAATACAGCTACACATGCTAATGACGTTTTAGCCGCGCTTGGATTATGAAGAGTGCTGAAGCGCGGTAGCGGGGCGATAAGCCGCGTGCTGAGTGTAAACACAGTTGCTTGGTGGCTTTGAGAAATCAACACTGTCCTCACCTATCTCACTACGACCGTACTATTAATGCAAGAGCCACAAAGATTTTTCTTTGTGGCTTGGTTTATTTATTTACTCTGCTCAGGTTGAGCAACTGGTGGAAATACAATCTCCCCATTAGTTGGGATAAACTGACCATTGTTTGGCTTAGCTTGCTGTTGTACTTCTAGTTGGTATTTTTTAACTGCATCATCTAAGCCTTGTAAAGGTTGACGAGCATCCCAACTAGAACCGTTTAACTGAGCGCAATTCATCAGGCTCAACACATTAAGATTACCATTTTGAGCAGCTCCGGCACAGGGATTGGTTTCTACAGACTCAAAACCTGAAGGTCTATCCGGTTGGTTGAGTTGAGCTAAACTGGGTTGTTGCCCAACCAAGGAAGCAACACCAATTCCTGCCAAGGTGGCAATGAAGAGGTGGTTAAGTTGAAAAGACAGCATTTTCATCAATTTCTGATCCTAAAATGACGCCAATTAAATAATGCTTCTATCTTAAGCAAGAGTTCGCCGCAGTTGGGGTTGAATGCTCAGTAAAGCAACAAGGGCAAAGCCTAACAACACGAGTAAGGCTCCACCGAAGGTAACATCACCCCAAGGAGCTTGCATTACTACATTACCCAATCCCCAATCACTATGGATATAGAGATAGCGAATTGGTTCAATGGCATAGCTAAGGGGATTGAGAGTGGCAATAACCTGTAACCACTTCGGCATAAAAGATAAAGGTGCTAAAGCAGTACTAGCAAATAAAAGTGGCAAGGTTGAGACAAAAATTACCGCAATTAGTTCAATATGTCCAGGTAAGGTAAAAGCCAAGCCAAGAGAGATGGCTGTGACGCCTAAAGCTAAGAGGAAGACGATGAGGGCGATCGCACCTAAACCAGCCACGTCAGGTAATCCAGCTCCTAAAGCCGCCGCCGCTGCTACAATTACTGCTGATTGCAGTAAACTTTGGCTAATAATAAAGATTGCCGAAGCGAAGACAATCGAAAATCGTGATGCTAAAGGAGCAACTAGCAAACGGTTCAAAAAACCAAACTCGCGGTCAAACATCACAGGTAAACCAGCATTTAATGCTCCAGCAAATGCTGTAAACACAATTACTCCAGCAGCTAAAAACTGCCCGTAATTTGTCGTGCTACCAAAGATGCCTTTGGGGGCATTTTGGAACAAAGCACCAAATAACACCAACCACATCACAGGCTGAATAATTCCTGCGAATAAGGTTGAAGGACGGCGTTGCAATTGAATAAACAAGCGACGAGTCAAAGCTAGCGTCTCTTGCACTAATTCACCGAAAAAGTTGGGAGTAGCATTAGCATCGGCTTGTGGTGATGCTAGTGGCTGCCAATTGATATCAGGTTTGGGGGTAACACTCATGATTGGGGATTGGGGATTGGGGATTGGGGATTGGGGATTGGGGATTGGGGATTGGGGATTGTTATTCTCCGCGTCCCCGCGTCCCCGCGTCCCCGCGTCTCCCTCATCTCCCTCATCTCCAACCCCCAGTCCCTATCTCATATTCTGCTTTTTCTCCGCTTTAGGATCGCGGGTGGCGACTGCTGCCAGTTCTGCATCCATGAGGGTGCGTCCGGTGGCGGCGAGGTAAACGTCGTCTAGGCTGGGGCGAGATTGAGCTATGCCAAAAATAGGTAATTCGGCAGCATTTAAGGTTTGCTGTATGCTGATGAGAATGTCGTTTTGAGGTGTAACTACCAAGTTGAGAGAATTACCTTGAGCGCTGTTGATAATCGCTTCTTGGACAAACGGTAAAGCTTGCAACAAGTTTTTGGCTTTTTCGGCTTCTTCAATTGGGGAAAACTCGCGGATTCGTAAGGTAATGCGATCGCCCCCTACTTGATCTTTTAATTCTGAAGGTGTGCCAGTTGCAATCACCAAACCACGATCAATGATGGTAACGCGATCGGCTAAAACGTCAATCTCTTCTAAATAATGGCTGGTAATTACTACCGTTGTCCCAGATGCCCGCAACTTGCGTAAAAAATCCCATACCACAAAGCGGCTTTCTATGTCAAGTCCTACCGTTGGCTCATCCAACACCAAGACATCAGGTGCATGAAGTAACCCGGCCGCTAAATCAAGGCGTTTACGTAAACCACCAGAGTAGGTTCCTGTTTTTTTATTGGCGTATTCTTGCAAGCCAAGTAAATCTAATACTGTATCAATACGCTGTTTTGCTACTGCGCTTGGCAAGTGATAAAGTGCTGCTTGCAATTGCAGCAGTTCTCGTCCAGTTAACACTTTGTCTGGGGCAACTTCCTGAGCCACGTAGCCTAGCTTTTGTCTTGCCAATTTAGGATGATCTAAAACAGAAATACCGGATACTTGGATTTTGCCAGCATCGGGTGTGGTAAGTGTACACAAGGCACGCAGAGTAGTGGTTTTGCCAGCACCATTAGGGCCGAGTAAACCAAAGATTTCTCCTGGTTCTACTTGAAAGGAAATATCTTTGACGGCAATCACTGTGCCGTAGTGCTTTTGCAGATTTTCAATTAAAACGGCGGGAGCCATGACAGCTAATCCCTAACGATACAAATCTCAACAAAGTCTATCTCTATTGTAAGAGTTAGAAGTGTAGAAGAAATATCGGATTTTCCTTCACCGTGTCTAAAGTAATGATTAATTAATAAATATTAAATCTTTTTAAGAGATTTTTGAGATTGGCGATCGCAAATCCGCAAGAATCACCTCTTAAGATGCAGACAGAGCAAGCCTAGAAAAACTTTGTCCAACAGAGAATTTGTCAGGTAGACACACAATAGACAATCTGTAACAGCCGAGTAGACACTTTAACCACTGGCAATATATTTTTGGTAAAAGTACAGTCAAACCCAGTAATGGCAAATATTGTGGACATTAATACGCTGTATATTAGTTTCTGATGACTGCTGTGTGTTGAGTAAGCTATTGGCTTTTGTCCTTTGTCCTTTGTCCTTAGCATTCTCACTAATGACCAATGACTAATGACTACTACGCTAGGTAGCTTAAAGCTTTTATTTCTGTTTGATGGAAAGAGGTAGAAAAATCGTGAAAGGATTGGTGCGTTTATTAACAGTGTTTAGTTTGTTGCTTGGCTGCTGGGGATGGCTGGGAACAACTCAGACAGCTCAAGCTGCTGGGTTCCACAGTTTTGCGTTTCCACAAGTTCCAGTTCTGGCAATTGAGCGGCAGAACCGGGCAGACGCCAAGCTAGCAACGGAATTTGGTAAAAAAATTGATTTGAACAATACCAACGTGCGTGCTTTTCAACAATATCCAGGGTTGTATCCTACTCTTGCTAAGCAAATCATTAAAAACGCCCCTTACAAAAGCGTAGAAGATGTGCTGAATATTGAAGGATTGAGCGATCGCCAAAAGCAAACCCTCCAAGCCAATTTCGATCACTTCACCGTGACAGACCTAGAGCCTGCTTTCAACGAGGGAGATGATCGTTTTAATAACGGCATTTACAGATAACTGCACATTGCGGTTATCTGTAAAAATCAGGGAGTAGGGAGTGGGGAATAAGGAATGGGTAGGAGACAGAGGCAAAAGGACAAGGTGCGCTTTGCAAGGGAGAGACTTATGAGTAACTCCCCCCTGCTCCCTGCTCCCTGCTCCCTCATCCCCCGGTCACTGAGCGTACCCTTCTCCTTTGGAGACGCTAACGCGAACGGGAAGCTAGCTACACGTAGCGTCTTTGACAAAAGAAGTCGAAGTGCATCCCCCTCGTCCCCCTCATCCCCCTCAATTCACCTTGCCTGATATAGACATTCCTAGCCAATTTGATATTTTAGTAGTCGGTGCTGGTGCTGCTGGACTATACACAGCGTTGTGCTTGCCAGAATCTCTACGCGTCGGCTTGATTACCAAAGAAACAGTTGCTTTATCTGCCAGTGATTGGGCCCAAGGCGGTATTGCGGCAGCAGTTGCCCCAGAAGATTCTCCATCGTTACATATTGAAGACACAATCAAAGCAGGCGCAGGTTTATGCGATCGCCCTGCTGTAGAATTTCTCGCTCAACAAGCCCCCAGATGTATTCAATCTCTGGTAAATCTGGGAGTCGCCTTTGACCGTCATGGTCAAGCTTTGGCATTGACTTTAGAGGCTGCCCATTCTCGGCATCGAGTTCTTCACGCCGCCGATACTACAGGTAGAGAAGTCACCACCACCCTCACAGCCCAAGTTTTACGC
Organism: Desmonostoc vinosum; assembly: GCF_059505385.1. Classification (NCBI taxonomy): domain Bacteria; kingdom Bacillati; phylum Cyanobacteriota; class Cyanophyceae; order Nostocales; family Nostocaceae; genus Desmonostoc; species Desmonostoc vinosum. The sequence continues at coordinate 6,211 of NZ_JCACKM010000043.1, read as the reverse complement.
CGCCAGAATATTCAAGTTATCCAACAAGCCTTGGCTTTGAGTTTGTGGGTAGAATCCCAAAGCGATCGCTGTCAAGGAATTAGTTTGTTTTATCAAGGTCGGGTGACATGGGTAAAAGCTGGTGCTGTGGTGCTAGCAACCGGTGGCGGTGGTCAGGTATTTGCCCAAACCACTAACCCAGCAGTAAGTACAGGCGATGGAGTCGCGATCGCCGCCCGTGCTGGGGCAATACTTCGGGATTTAGAATTTGTCCAATTTCATCCCACTGCCCTCACCAAACCTGGTGCCGATCGCTTTCTCATCAGTGAGGCTGTACGTGGCGAGGGGGCACACCTGATAGATGATCAAGGACGGCGTTTTGCTTTCGATTATCATCCAGCGGGAGAACTTGCACCTAGAGATATAGTCAGTAGAGCGATTTTCAGCCATTTACAACGTACTGCCATCGATCCGGCCACTGCCCATGTGTGGTTGGATATGCGCCCCATTCCAGCTGACAAGATTCGTCACCGCTTTCCCAACATCATTAAAGTTTGTCAGCATTGGGGCATTGATGTCTTCAACGAACCAATTCCCGTTGCTCCTGCTGCCCATTACTGGATGGGCGGTATTCTCACGGATATGATGAATCGGACAAATATTGCTGGTTTATACGCAGTCGGTGAAACCGCTAGTACTGGGGTACACGGAGCAAATCGTTTAGCAAGTAATTCTCTGCTAGAATGCATTGTTTTTGGGGCGCAAATGGCGGATGTCAAGGATGAAGTGATGGTAGTAAGGGAAGATTTGTCAGAATTAGTTCCTTTATCCTTTGCCCTTGGTGAAAATGAGTGGCACACTCAACAATTACAGCTAGAAGAACTCAGAGAGAAATTACCGCGTTTGGTGTGGCAGAGTGCAGGTATTTGTCGAGAACAATCAGGTTTAGCAGCTGCGATCGCCACTGTAGAATCTTGGCAGCAAGATTTTACTGCTTTACCTTTGAGTCAATTTTTGCTGGCTCTGCGCCCAAACCAAGCAGCTAATTTCGATCTATCAGATGTCGATAGGCAATTGCGACTTTGGGCAGAAACACGCAACTTATTAGATGTGGCTAATTTAATTCTTAAAAGCGCTGCTTTTAGAATTGAAAGCCGGGGCGGACACTATCGTCTAGACTATCCTCAACCAAACCCTGATTGGCAAGTCCACACACTCATACAAAGAGATTACTGGTGGAAGTCACCAATCTTAGACGATTAGGAAATCTTCAACAAAGATTGTACCTATCCGTATTTTTACTAACACTTAAATATTAGCGAGTGCCGCTGCCGTGCTGACTGTCGGGGCCACCATAATTTGGTGGAATATATATGTCTTTTGCATCGTGAGAATTAACTCTGCCAGCATTAATCCCATTACTACCGACAGCACTATAGTTATTGGCAGTTAAAGTGATGGAAGTACCTGTGCAATCACCAATTTTCGGTACTAAAATATACGCACCGACAAAAAAGACCATAAAGCTTGCAATTTTCCAGTTAGTTTTCATGATTCTGGGTAGACCCACTAGATTTTATTTTTTGATGTCCACTTTGGTTTTAATCAGTGTATTTACTTAACTTTATGTAAGAATATTCTAAATCTGATGGAATTATTGCTGATAATTAGCAAGGGCAAGAGTAGTAGCTCGTAAATCAGCATTTATCTATCACTATAAAAAGCTTTAATACTTAAGAAATATTTCTATAACACTATTTTTACATCAGTCTAAAGTTAGAAATATTAGATAACTATCAAAAACAAATTATCTAAGTCATAGTTTATTAACATATTCTTAAATATACATACGTGTAAATACTAAGCTTACTCTTCAGTGAACGGAAAAAACTTTTATACTACCTAAAGTAATACTTAGTTAAAATTACAGATTAAAAAAAGATTTAAACTTATGATAGCAAAGTTTTCATTTTGTAAATATCTTAGAAGATCTTATTGATCAAAATACGTAAAACCCACATAAGCATAAATGCTTTTTAAAATTAAAAATAATTTTCAAGAGTAATGAAACTTATTAAGTAAATTTTGATTGCTAACTACTTTATTACTTCTTTGATGAGCTTCAGCAATCAGGAAAAAGTTATAGCAGTCGGCTTTGATTTTTGAACTCACTTGCGTAGGCTGGGAGTGGGGAGATGTGGTTCGACTTCGCTCGATTGCCGCGTAGCCGAAGCTCACCAACCAGGAGCAGAGGAAGAAAATAATTATTCCCCATTCCCAAACAGTTAACCTCTAAATATCAAGCAAATTCATAGCGGTTTTTACCTAAGCGTTTTGCACGGTACATTGCGATATCCGCTTGTTTAATTAGGGTTTCACCATCTTGGCTGTTGTATGGGTAAACACTAATGCCAATACTGGCAGAGACTCTAGTCGTACATCCATCGATTACGATTGGCTTGGCAATATTGTCTACAATTTTTTCGGCGACTTTTGCAGCTACTTGTACATTAGGAATTGCTCGTAAAATTACGGTGAATTCATCCCCACCCAAACGTGAAACCGTATCGCTAGTGCGTAAGGAATTACTCAGGCGCTGAGCAATAATTACTAGCAAGCGATCGCCCATCTCGTGTCCCAAGGTGTCATTTATTTGCTTAAAGCCGTCAAGATCAATAAACAGAAGTGCCAGCAATACATTATTTTCTCGTGCCCAATGTATAGACTCGTAAAGTTGTTCAGCAAAAAATTTCCGATTGGATAGACCCGTGAGGGGGTCATGATACGCTAAATAACGCAAGTGCCCTTCTTTGAGTTTTAGTTCATTGTTAGAGCGAAATAACTCAGCAGCAGTGCGCTTCAGTTGTTCTTCCATCAACTTGCGGCGTGTCATATCTCGAATTACCCCAACTAAAAATAAATTTCCAGCCGCGTCTTTGTGAAGCGATCGCTTAGTAGCTATTTGATGCGTCTGACCATGAGCATCTGTGAATTCTTCCTCATGTTCTTGAGGTTGCTGAGTTTGGAATACAATTTCATCTTGTTGTCGAAATATATCAGCTTCGTGTTGAGGAAAAAAGTCATAATCTGACTTTTCAATTAATACTTGATTTGAATAACCAATAAACTGACAATATGCATCATTTAAAACAATCCATTGATGTCGTTCATTTTTCACAAAAATTGGGTCAGGAATAGTATTAATCACTTGATATAAAAACTCTTTCGAGCGTTTCCACTCTTCCTGCATATGGGCAATATGACTAGTTATCCATATAGCTGAACTACCAAAAGTCAAAAGTGGAGGAATAATTGGTATCCACCAACCATATAAAAAAGCTAAATAAACACTAATTGCCAGTACAAAACAAGAAACTATGATACTGAGCAGGCTCTTAGTTGGATGTCGAATTCGCCATGTTGTTGCAGCTCCCACATAAGACCAGATAAAAATCCATAAATATTCTCCTGGCTCAGACCAAACTTTAATTAGAGGTCGTCCTTCGATCGCAGCGGAGATTAACTCGTTGATAAAATAAGCTTGCAGTTCGATACCAGCTATGGGAGTTGCTGTTCCCATTAGATGGCTGGAATAGGGAATGAAAACAAAATCTTGAAGACTAGGTGCAGTAGAACCAATCAGGATAATGCGATCGCTAATCCAACTTTTAGGAACTTTGTCTGCAAGTACATCCTCAATAGATATCTGGCGATAACTACAGAATTCTCCAGATAAACTTTGACACTTAGGTTTAGGAAAGTTAGACAAAATTTGATAGCCTTTAGCATCTGCTTGTACATAGGCACCATGATTCGCCTCAAAACGAGTAAATACTGCTTTACCTAACTGCAAATATCTGGGATTGCTTGCTGCTTTTTTAGGAGTAATTCCTTCTGATTTTAAATATAATAACGCCAGCTTCAGAGCAAAGCTTTCGTGTGCTTGGTTCTTAACATGCCAATACAACAAACTGCGACGAATTTTTCCGTCAGGATCATACAGTACGTTATTAAAACCCACCTGTTCCTGCCTCAGTCCCAGCGGAGGTAGGACACCAGCGTTCTTATTATCTGTTGCGAGTCCATTATTTTTTAGCAGTTCAATGCCAATCAAGTTTGGCATCGACTTATAAGCATCACGCAGTTCCTTATTCCCAGGCTCTACTGGCAAATTTCGGTAGATATCTAAACCAATAGCACGAGGTTTGGCGACTTTTAATTTTTGCAATAACTGGGCAATCTTTTTATCAGGAATTGGCCATGAACCCACCTTGTTTAAATATGACTCATCAATCACTACAATGGTAATCCGTTCTTCTGGAGGCTCATTTGGACGTAGGCGAAAAAATTGATCCAAAGCTGCCAACTCCAAAGATTGTAACAATCCAATAGCACGCAAAATTAGAACACAGACTGCCACGCTGGAGGCAGCAATCAATTCTCTTTGTCCTCGACTAAGCGATTGTTTTAGTCCAAAATTTAACCGCACAAAACGCTTGCCTAGCTGCTTATTCATTCCCATTACCTAGTAGGGAGAACTATTCTTTACTTTCTATAGCCATAAACTAAATGGTGAATATAGCTCATCTAAGAGCTAAATAGAGTTTATCGAAGTTTTTTTTCAATTCATTGAGTTTCTTAAAAAGAATTATGGTTATTGTTTGATGTATCATTGCTCACTGGATTTAATTTACCTGACCAAATGGTAACTGACGTTATTGTGCTATTTAACACAAGTTCAATATAAATATTGTTTAGCTTAAGTTTGACAAATTTGTGCATAGTACTGTGTCAAATTTTGAATTGAGCGATAAAAATTCTCCGCGTCCCCACCTCACTGTGTCCCCTGTTCGCGTAGCGTTTCCTTTCCGATAGGAGACGTTTGCCTAACGGAGGCAACCCCGCACGCAATTTCTGTTTGTGTCAGTCTCAACCCGTCTTGGGTTGGCACAGTAATAGTGAGGGGTTAAGAACTTAGTCCAAGGCAGCACCCGCAAGGTACTGCAAAGAAAGGCTCTGAATTGTGTGAAGTTTTCTTTGTTGTAGCAACTGGCGTTAAAGTGTCCATCGTGCAAGGCCGCAAGGCGGAAACTAGATATCAAAAACAAAAAAGCCAACCAGAAGCAGACTGTGCTGTACTCTTCCAGTTGACTATTGAATTTTGAAAATCAAAAGACAATTATTTTACTTGAAATATTTGAAGTTACGGGGGCCTGTATAACCAGAAGCGGTGGCTAGTTCTTCTAGACTTTGCACTCCGCTATAACTTTTAGCGTTAATTACCCATGTAGGAAATCCTTGAATTTTTGCAGCTTTACAAAGTTCTGGTTGAGCTTTCAATCCATTGGGGGCGCACTCTACTTTCACACTATCGTTGATTGTCTGATAAGCTTCTTTGCCAAAAAGTAATTTTTGTTCGTGACAGTGAGGACACCAGTAAGCAACATATTCCTTAGCGCCTATCTTAGCAAGGTGATTCGCTAGGGCTGTTTCTGCTTCTGTGGAAGTAGTAGTGATCTCCCAACCGAATGCTGGGTTAGGCTCTACTGTGGGAACAAAGCTAATTTGTACGGGTTTGCCAGAGGTGGATTCACCTGTATTTAGTGATTGATTGACACCTGCATAAACGCCTAAAGTGCCGATGAACGTTACCATCCCTACAATAATGGCAGTGAAGAAGATTTGCCCGATATCCTCCCAAGCACGACCGATAATTGTTAGTACCAAAAGGCTCAGAGAAAATAAAGCTGAGGCAATACAGTAAAGACAAGTGGCTTTGATTTGAAATGATAGCAGATACATCAAGTAGCTGCTAAAAACAGACATGGCGATCGCTCCCATCAACAGTAACCACCAAGTTTGGTTTTCCAGTTGTTTACGGCTGTTGCTTTCCCCTGATTTCAACACTAAGGGAGCTACAGCAAATATCAACATACTGGTATAAGCCAAAAACCCAAACAACGCTAGTGGCTGACCGAAAACTGTTGCCCAAGGACTGGAAAGTACATCATTACAGCCTTTAGCACCAGCCTGTGCTACACAAGCGGCACTGCCTCCTGTTAACTTTTCTATGGTGAGATAACCTGTTGTCAGGGCACCACATCCAGCGATCGCGGCAATCAATGGACGTGACCATTTTTGAATCCAAGGGGTAGAACGGCGGCGAATCATAGGCACAGGAATGGGGACTGGGGACTGGGGACTGGGGACTGGGGACTGGGGACTGGGGACT